>JBGOTL010000120.1:0-11008 GCA_041476465.1 Candidatus Acidiferrum sp.
GAAGACACCGCCGACTTCTCCGCCATCCTCTCCGCCGATGCTGAAAACTTCCAAACCGCCAAGGGCATCCATTGTTCCCTCAGCGATCTCTACCTGCTCCTCTCCAAGGCCCGCATCTCACCGCGCCGCGCCTCCATCCTCGCCTACATCAGCAGCCTCCAGCTCCGCGCTCTTCCCATGGCCTACAAGGAACTCGGCGGCGATAACGGCAACGACGTGCAACAAATCGTCCTCGACATTCCCCGCCCCTATCGCGGCGATGATCCTCCGCCAGTCCGCCCACAACATGACTCCACAAAAGCATCAGCGCCACCATCGGCGTCGACCTCCATCCCGGAGCCCGACCCCACGAAGAAACCGTCATGACGCACATGGAGCACGGCAATGATGATTCGCATTTGTAGGGGCCGTGCTTCAGCGCGGCCCAGTTTTGGAATCGAGCTGAGCGGAAGCTTGGTGTATCGGGCTACGTTGGCGGACCGCCTTCCCGACGGGAGTCGGGATAAACTCCAGGCGGTCCCTACACAGGCAAAGGCCCGCGACAGTCCGCGGCCGCTACAAGAGCGGACATTGCTGGAGAGATTCGGAGGATGCGGGATGGAACATCGCTGAAAGAAAATTGGCGGGTGGCGGCACGGGAGGCGGAAGTGTGGTACACTACGTTTGCGCTTACTACCTCGGTTGTGTTGTGCGGTCCCTCTGGTGCAAGACTTGATCTGAGACTCCCCGCCTGCAGTTTCCTCCGTACGTTTTCAGCGTAATTTAAAATAAGACTGGCAACGCAGGTTGCTGTGTTCACCCGGATGTACGTGTGTGCGCCGCGTTTGCTCGAGCCAGCAAGAAAGAATCATGCAGAATTCAGCAGGACATAAATTAGCAAAAGACAGTAACGATCGCTCCACGGAGAAGATCGCAAGCCCGGTCGCGGCAGTGGCCGCAGGGCAAGTTTCAAATAAAGTGAGCGGGCAATTTTCCGAAATGCCGCTTTCCCCTTATGTGAAGGAGCGGCTGGCCTCGGCGCGATTTGTGGTGCCCACGCCGGTGCAAGCCGCGGCCATTCCGCACGCTCTGGAAGGCAAGGATGTGCTGGCCACGGCGCAGACAGGAACCGGCAAAACGCTGGCGTTCCTGCTCCCGATAATCGAACACATGCTCAAGGATGTTTCTGGCGCCCGCACAGCGGACAATGCTTCTGGCGCCCGCACAGCGGGCGACGCGCCGGGAATCGCGGCGCTGGTGCTGGTGCCCACGCGCGAACTAGCCATGCAGGTGGTGGAGCAGTACAACGCGTTGCGCGGCAAGAAGCTGGTGCCCGCGGCGCTGGTGGTCGGCGGCTTGTCCGAAGGTGGGCAGCTCAGCGCCATTCGCAAGGGTGCGCGGATCGTGGTCGCCACACCCGGCCGGCTGGAGGATTTTCTCGACCGGCGGCTGTTCAACTTCGCCAAGCTGCGCATGCTGGTGCTGGACGAAGCGGACCGCATGCTGGACATGGGATTCCTTCCTGCGATTCGCAGGATTGTCTCCATCCTGCCCAAGGATCGCCAGACCATGTGCTTCTCCGCGACGATGGAAGCTTCCGTTGCGCATCTCGTGAAGGACTACTTGAAGAGTCCGGTGCGCCTGGCATTCGGGTCCACGCTGAAGCCCGCGGAAAATGTGCGGCTGCAAGCGTTTGAAGTGATGACCGAACGCAAACAGGAAACGTTGCAGCGTTTGCTGGCGAAAGAGACCGGGCGTTGCCTGATTTTTTCTCGCACCAAGCGCGGCACGGAACGCATCGCCAAGAGCCTGAACCACGCGGGATTTTCCGCGGCGCAGATTCACGGCGACCGCTCGCAATCGCAGCGCAATGCAGCGCTCGCGGGATTCCAACAGGGGCGCTACCGCATTTTAGTGGCGACTGATGTGGCATCGCGCGGGATTCACGTTTCAGACATCGTCCACGTCATCAACTACGACCTGCCCGAAGTGGCGGAAAACTTTATCCATCGCGTGGGCCGCACGGGCCGCGCGGGGGGACACGGCGTCGCTACGACTCTGTTCACCAGGGATCAACGGTCCGAGCTGTTCCAACTGGAGCGTACACTCGGCCTTAAAATCGAACGGATGCAAGCGGATAGCAATGCTCCGGTAAGGCATGAAGCCAAACCAGCGCACCTGCAAAACGCTGCGCCGGCCGCAAACAGTAAGCGGTTCGTGCTTCCGGGAGAAGTTTTCGGGGCGCAAGCCGAGTACTAAAAAATCGCGAGCAGTGAGCAGCGAGAAAAGAGCCGTGCACGACCTGTTGGGTGTGCACGGTTTTTTTTGCCTCCTGTGATAAACTATTTCGGTCGGTTCGGTGGGGCCGTGGCGCAGTTGGGAGCGCGCCTCGATGGCATCGAGGAGGTCGTGGGTTCGAATCCCATCGGCTCCACCAAGTTCAATTCCCCTCAGCACCCTGTCGAGAAAAGCCTACTAGCGACACCCCCCACGTAAATCAAAAAACGCGCGACGATTTGCGGTTGGTTGTGCAGAGCATCCAGACGCCACGTGAGTGAAACAGTTGAAGTTGAGATCCTTCGGGCCGAAAAACGCGGCCCTCAGGATGACACGTTGCTGGGTGGTGAGCTGTGGAGAGTTCCCTCAGAATGACAATTTTTACTTTTTCAGCAGCCTGCTAGAATGAGGGCCTATGGCAAAACTCACATTTCTAGGCGCGGCAGGTTGCGTTACCGGCTCCAAATATTTGATCGAAGCAGCCGGCAAGAAGCTGCTCGTGGATTGCGGCATCTTTCAAGGCACAAACGAGCTGAAAGACCGCAACTTCAAGCCCTTGTCTATTGATCCCAAAACCATTGATTACGCGATGCTCACGCACGCGCATCTGGACCACACCGGCTGGCTGCCGGTGCTGGTGAAGGCGGGCTATCGCGGGCCAATCTTCGCGAATCCGGCGACGATTGAGCTGACAACCATCCTTCTGAACGATTCCGCGCACATCCAAGAAGAAGATACGTTGCACGCGCAAAAGGGCGGCTACAGCCGCCACGCAATTCCGCAAGCGATGTACACCACGGCGGACGTTGAGCCCGCGCTGAAGCTGCTGAAGCCCATGCCGCGCAGCGGCGGCTTCGATATCAGCCCTGAATTTCATGTTGTGGGATACGACGCCGGGCACATCCTGGGCTCCTCAAGCCTGGAGCTGACCATCAACGAAAACGGCAAAAAGACGGTAGTGATTTTCTCCGGCGACATCGGGCGCTACGACCAGCCGATCCTGAAGGACCCCACAACGCCGACGACGAAGCAAGTGGATGTGCTGCTGTGTGAATCCACCTACGGCGACCGCGAGCATCCGGACGGCAACCCGGCGCAATTGCTGGCGGACATCGTCAACCGCGTGGTGAAGCGCGGCGGCTCGATGGTGATTCCGTCGTTTGCCATCGGGCGCACGCAAACGTTCATGTATTATTTGCGGCAACTCGAAGATCAGCAGAAAATTCCGCGCGTACCCGTGTATGTGGATAGCCCGATGGCTTTGAGCGCGACGGACTTGTACCTGAAGCACCACGAAGATCACGACCTGGAGTTCACCAGCGAAGAAGGCAACGGCAAGGGCGACCCGCTGGACGTGCACGAATTCCACCTGACGCGCTCGGCGGAAGAATCCAAGGCCATCAACAACGTGAAGACGCCGTGCATCATTATTTCCGCCAGCGGAATGGTGAGCGGCGGGCGTGTGCTGCACCACCTGGCGCGGCGGCTGCCCGACGCTAAGAATGCGGTGATCCTCGCGGGATTCCAGGCCGAAGGCACGCGCGGACGCGCTTTGCAAGAGGGCGCTAAATCGCTGAATCTCTACGGGCAGGCGGTGCCGGTCGCGGCGGAAGTTATTGAGATGGGGCAACTATCGGCGCACGCCGGAAAGAGCGAGCTATTACGCTGGCTCGCGGCGTTGCAAGCTCCGCCAAAGCAAACTTATCTGGTCCACGGGGAACCTGCCGGCGCGCAAGCGCTGCAAGCCGCCATCACGGACAAGTTCAAGTGGAAGGCGTCGGTGGCGCGCTACCTGGATACCGTGAATTTTTGATAGTCCGTATCAGAAAAATAAATGGCGGGAACGGAAACATTCTTGGGGTTAGATTCGTCTATACAGGCAAGACCACTCGCGGGGTAGGGGGCTAACCACCACAGGGCAACCGACCGTCAGTCTCCTACCCCTAAATAGCCCCCGCAAGACTATACAAACGTTTCATAAATAACTACTTAACTCTTCCTTGGCGCTAGGCTTAGGTTCGCATCCGAGAGATCATGGATTTTGGCTGGTGGGCTGGAAGAGCTCGGGGATGGCGGCAACCTGCTGCGCAGAGGGTGGCTTCAGTTTGAGCTGTTCGCAGAGGAAGGCAATGCGTTCGCGGCGGGCCGCGGCGTTGAGCGCATGGGGTGCGTCGTAAAGCTGGAAGCGCTTAGGCTCGCTGACGACGGCGGCGTACTGGCGTGCGCGCTCCGGCGACAAAAATGGCACATCGTGCGTCCCGTACTGCAGGAAAACCACGGCAGGAGCGGCGTGCGAGACAAACTTTCCCCTGTCGAGCCAATTATACTTGGTGATGAATGCATCGAATTTTTCGGGGCCGACCTTAAGGCGGTCCTGCTTGTACTCCTCAGATGCCAGATCGACTTCATCCGACATGCTGCCAGCCATGAGGACGAAGGCCTTGAAGCGTTTGTCAAGACCACTGAGGTTGGCGCCGACTTCGGCGTTGTAGCTGTGGCCAACGTACGCGAGACGTTGCGGATCGACATCCTTTCGCGCGAGAAGCAGGTCAGCCCCGCGGCGCATGTCCACAATCGCCTGGACGCGGTCGGCGATCTGTTGCTCGCTGAGGGGCGTGGTGTCCTGCACGTGGCCAGGGCGCGCGCCGGGACCCGTGGTGAGCAGCGACACTACGCCGGTGTGTGCCAGCATGACGGCTTCCTCAAGAAACTCCTCGCGATTGAAGAAAGCGGAATTCGGCCAGTACCAGTGCCCCCAGATCACCGCGGCGAAGGGCCCCTTCCCTTCGGGCACGACGAGGTACGCCGGCACGCGCCCGCCTTTGGGGCTGGCGTAGGAGATGTCATGCACGGCGACATCGCCGCGGTGGTTGACGCTGACTTCCAGAATGTCGAGCAGCGCGTTTCGGTCGTATTCAAGAGCTTGCGGGCCGCTGGGCACTTGCGCAGAGAGAGATGTGGCCGTCATGAAAAAGATGGCTGCGAACAGGCTTCGCATCAGAGTTCTCCTTCGCCGCGATGGATCCTCTGGCATCATTCTTCGACTCCGTCCCACAGCTTGCGCCAGTAGCGGCGCCATCGCTCTTTGACCTGCTCTTCTGTCACACCCTGATCGTAGGCGGGGGAAATTACAGGCAGCGCGCGCTCCACCCGAATCAGGACCACCGCTTGGATCTCCAATGTGCTTTCCGCGTCCCGGTACATCTGGCACACGCGCTGGAAGAGCTCATCCGAGCGATGGACAATCCCGCGTCCCTTGAATCGGTACCCTTTTCGAACGAGCGGATCGACGACATTGATTTCGACGGAGGGGTTGCGCTCGATGTTCTTGACCGATTGCGGTGAGCGGATATCGGCGAACATCAAGTGATCGTCGTCCCAAACGGCAGTTGTTCCTTTAGGCGACAGATTCGGTGTGCCATCAGGGCATACAGTCGCGATGTACCCGAGTCGCTGCTCGCGCACGACGCGCTTCATGTCGTCAGTGAGAATGCCCATGTGAATATCTCCCGCAAGCAAAAAAAGCGCCCTTCAAGATCTAACTAGCCCGAGCTTCAACTTAAACGCGATACCGTCTTTCTGCAAGATCCATCTTGATTCAACTCAAAGGGTTCGCAAATGTTCCTGGATGCGCGCGAAGCGGTGTTCCGCCGCGGCGAGCGTTTCTTCCTTTTTGCAGAAGGTGAAGCGGACCTGGGAGGCGCCGTCGCGGGCGTCGTTATAGAAACTGGAGCCAGGGACGCAGGCGACGCCGACTTTTTCGACCAGGAACTTGGAGAATGAGATGTCATCGGTAAAGCCGAAGCGCGCAATGTCGGTCATGATGTAGTACGCGCCGCGCGGCTTGAAAACGGTGAAGCCCGCGCTGGTTAGAATGTCCAGCAGGCGCTGGCGCTTGGTTGCGTAGCTCGACGCGAGTTTCTCGTAATACGACCGCGGGGAGCGCAGCGCGATGGCTCCGGCTTGCTGCAGCGGCGCGGCGGCGCCGACGGTAAGAAAATCGTGCACTTTGCGGATGGCGGAGGTGGCCTCCGGAGGAGCGATGGCCCAGCCCACGCGCCAGCCGGTAACACTGTAGGTTTTGGATAATCCGTTGATGACGATGGTGCGCTCGCGCATACCGTCGAGGCTCGCCATGCAAAGGTGTTCCGCGCCATCGTAGATAATGTGCTCGTAAATCTCGTCGGTGATGCAGAAAGCGTTCCAGCGCACGCAGAGGTCGCGAATAAATTCCAGCTCCGCGCGGGTAAAGACCTTCCCCGTAGGATTGTTCGGGGTATTCAGGATGATGGCCTTGGTGTGCGCGCCAAACGCGGCGGCGAGTTCCTTTTCCTCGAAAGACCAATCCGGAGCGCGCAGCTTGACGAAGCGCGGCATGGCGCCGCTCAAAATCGCATCGGGTCCGTAATTTTCATAGAACGGCTCGAAAACCACGATTTCATCCCCGGGATTGATGATGGCCATCATCGAGGACATCATGGCTTCGGTGGAGCCGCAGCAAATCGTGATTTCGCGCTCGGGATCAACCAGCACGCCTTGCGTGCGCTGGAATTTCTCGACGATGGCGTCGCGCAGCGGCTTCGCGCCCCAGGTGATTGCATACTGATTGATGTCGTCGGCGATGGCCTGCCGCGCGGCTTCCTTGATCTCTTCCGGCGCGGCGAAGTCCGGAAAGCCCTGCGAAAGATTTACCGCGCCATGCTTCAGGGCCAGCCGCGTCATTTCGCGGATGACCGATTCGGTGAATTGCCCGGCCTTGGCCGAGAGCATGCGGCGCGAGACTTCCCCGATCGCAAAATCGGAACCCGAGTTCATTGAAGAAACACTCCTAGAAAAAACGCATCAGAAAGCAGCCAGCCTGAAGAGCTCCGCACCATTTCCCGCGGCAACCGCTTAACCGCCATCTCTAGCGGCTGCGGGATGCCGAGGTCGTGGACGCCGAAGCGCTCGCGCCATAAATCATCCGGTAGAGTTCGGCGTTGCGCAAGACGATTTGCACGTATTCGCGGGTTTCGGTGAACGGGATGGACTCGACGACTTCGGGGATTTCCTCGTATTTCCGCTCGGCTTTCCACAAGGCGATGCGATCTTCGCCGGCATTGTACGCGGCGGCCGCAAATTCCGGCGCGCCGGTCAGCCGCACCAGGTTGGCAATGTACAGCATGCCCAGCTCGATGTTGTATTCCGGATCAAAAAGCTTGTTTTTTGTGTAGCTTACTTTGTGCTGCTTGGCCAGGAGCTTTCCGGTCTTCGGCAGGATCTGCATCAGGCCGATGGCGTTGGCGTGGGAAACGGCGTCGGCTTGAAATGTGGACTCCTGGCGAATGAGGCCCGCGGCCAGCATGGGATCAAAATCGTTCTTCGCGGCTTCGCGGCGCAGCGTGCTTTCATAAGGAAGAGGGTAAAGCGCTCTCCAGACACTGACGGGAAGGTCGCCGAATTTGCGCGAATCGAAACTCGGCACGATCAAGCGGCCATAAGCCATGCCCGCACCAAAGTGGCCCTGATCAAAGGCCGCTTGCGTGGCTTCCAGCAGGAAGCGCGGTGACGAGGTCGCAAAATACCCGGCTTTTAGTTCCAGCTCGGCGGAAGCGTCAAAAGCGATGGCGCGCAACGCTTGCGCGCGGTTCCAGCGCTCGTTTGCGGCGGCGGGAATGGGCTCATCAAACGCCCGCAATGCCGGCGGCAGGGGAATCTGCGCGAGAAACTCCGCGGCATCCTCCTCACCAGGCCCGAGCTTCGTCAGGCGAGCCGCGGCGGCGTGCGCGAAGTAAGTCTGCGGAAAGCGTTCGACGGCTTTGTTGTAGAAACCACGCGCATGCGCGGGATTTCCGCTGCGCTCGGCGTTGCGCCCCAGCCAGTAGAGCGCGTCGGAGGCATTCGCTGAAACCGGATACTTCCGAAAAAAGTTGGCGAGCTTGTCGCCCGCGTAGGGCTGGCGATCGAGATACGCGACCCACGCGATGCGCCACTCGGCGTTGTAGGCGTTCTTCCCGCCCGGGTACACGTCCAGAATCCGCTGGTAGTAGCCGGCGGCTTTCCCGCGATCCAGCAATACCCACTCGTAATTCCCCGCCGACATGAGCGCCTCTTCGGCCCAGCGGCTCTGCGGATATTTTTCCGCGATCTGCTCGATGGCTGTAAGCATCCCGGCTTCTTTTTTGTCCGAGCGATAGGCCTGCGAGAGCGCATACAGGCGCTCCGCATTCACTTCCGGATCGGGCGTATTCAGTGAAGAAAGCAGCGCCGGCGAGCCCTTGAGCTGCAGCCGGCACTGCGCCACGCGAAGCTGTGCGAGCTGCCGCGTGGCATTGGCAGACTCGCGGAGCATGCCGGCGAGTTTTTCGAATTCGCCGCGCGCCTCGCGCCATTGGTGCGCGTCATAGAATGCTTGCGCACGCTGCTCTTGCATCTCCGCGGTGCCATAGGGAAATTCGCTGTGCAACTCACGCTTGAGTTGCGGAAGGGCGGTGGCGGCGGCTTTGGCTTCGTCGGCCAGCGGATACTTGTAATAAAGCGCCTGGAAATCCCGAACTGCGGGGATCAGTTTGTGCGCCGCTCGCAGAGCGTGGGCCCGCTCAAGAAGGAGGGTAGGCTTGCCGGCAATTGCCGAATAGGAATTCAGCGCATCAATGGCCTCCTGTGGGCGGCCCACTTCCACAGCCGTCGGCGCAAGGGCCTCCAGCAACTGTTCCTTGAACGCCGCGTTCGGGTACTCGCGCTGAACTATTTCGAGGTCCTGCAACGCTTCACCGTTGTGTTTCAAGGCCCGCTTGGCCTGCGCCGACCAGTACAAATTATATTCGCGAAGCAGTGTGTCGTTTTTCGCTTTAGTGAACCAGGCCAGCGCCTGCTGCGCGCGGTTCTTGGAATAATCATCGTAGCCGAGGGCCAGCGCGGCGCGCGCACCCCGCACGTTGCTGGAGTTTTTCGCGGCGAACGCGGCCAGCTTGTCGTAGGAGCGCGGCATGCCGTGATGCAGGTCTTGCGCGAGAGTGGCTAATTCACTTTGCGCGGCTTGGTCTTCGGGAGTTTCCGCAGCGCTCTCGGGCACCGAGGTCTCCGGTTTGCAACCCGCGCGGCAGGGGATGGGCTTCGGCTTGTTGGATTTTTTCTTTTTCTGCTGGGCGGATTGCGCAAAAGCGTCGAAGGAGCCACCAAAAGCGAGAAAAAGACTCAAGAGAAGCGCCGTGGTTCGCACTCCGCACAGAATAGCGAATTTTCCCAGGGATGGGCTGGCTGTGCTCTGGCGATTCCCGTTGGCGGAAGGCCGTACCCGCGGAAGCGCCTGCGGCACCACCAACACAGGATCAGCGATGGCGCGCGGGTGCGTAGGGATATTCGCCGAGGGCGGATGGATCGCCCTCCGCAAGGATTTCCACCAACCAGCGATAAAAGTAATCCACCGGGTGGTCCATGATGGGCTTGAAGCGGCGATCGTATTCTCGATGTGCTTTCTCAATGTCGTCTTTCAGTCTGATGCATAGATCCTTCTTTTCGCGGCCCAGGCGTACCTGCTCCGGTCTAAGCATCTTAATATCCTGCATGGAAACTTTCGCCACTCTATTTGCGCGGCGGTGCAGTTCTTGTTCCTCCGAGGAGAGCTGGTTAACGTCGAAGTCGCCTTCCGACTCGGGCTCGATGCTAACTGCTGATTCTACCAGCATCTCCGGCAGAGCGGGCTCGAGCGCAACGGGCTCGTCCGCGAGTTCATATCCGGGTTCCGCGTGTACCTGGGCGGCCATCGGCACTGGCGTCGGCGGAGGTGGCGCCTGCGGCGGCTCGGGTACGGCGGCGCTGATCAGCCGCGTGATTCTTTCTTCCATCGGGCTGCGGGGTCCCGGCTGCATAGCCAAGGTTATAAAACGCGACAATACTTCCAGCGCCGCGGAAAGCGAAGCGGCGGAAGTCTGCGCGCGCAGCATGGGCGGCAGCGCGTTGCTGGGCTTGGAACTCGCGCAAGCCGATACCACGTCGTTTACGGCTTGATGCAGTTCGTCCGCATTGCGCTGGATGCGCTCCAAATTGTCGCGAATCGCGCGCGAAACGGCTTGTTCGACGGCGGTGGAGTCTTGTGCCATACCGGTTTCGGGGGTGTTTCGCCCGAAATCTCCCGATTGGCCATTCTGGAAGGTGTATGGTTTCCAGTCAACGGTCTGAGCGTACTGCTGTGCCCAATTGTTGCTTAGGTGTAACTAATTGGAACGATTGCCCTTTGCCTGCTCTGGAGAAGTACAACTGCCTGAGGCTGGACGTATCGCGGCCAGGGCTTCCCGTCGGTGGTAGAATAGAGTTGCACTTGGGGGCGACACGGTTTCGACGGAAGCTGTCGCGATCCGAAGGCATGCAGGGCGCCACCTGCCCTTAATCGGGTGGAAACTAGAACTGCCAATAACAACTTGGCACTTGCTGCTTAATTAATTAAGCGCAACGCTTCCCCGGGCTTTGCTCGCGGGCCCGGTACGAGGCGTCACACAGTGAGCTGGCTTGGGCGTTTCGGTCCGTAATTCCCGAGCGAGAACCATCGGACTAGCTGGCTGCGTTTCTTGCTCATTCTGAGCGCAGCGGGCGAAAAAAACGGAATTGAGCTAAGCATGTAGGCTTCGGACCGTAGCGCTTTTCGGACGGGGGTTCGACTCCCCCCGCCTCCACCATATCCGATTGAGGATATGGTGTCCCGAGCGAGCCCGCGGGGCGAGCCGAGGGGCACCATTTCCCTTCCATGTTCTACTGTTACATCCTGCGATGTTCC
>JBGOTL010000121.1:0-10605 GCA_041476465.1 Candidatus Acidiferrum sp.
ACAAAATCATTGTCCGCTCGAATGGGACGGTAACCTACGTCGGCAAGGACATTGCCTATCAACTTTGGAAGTTTGGCTTGCTCGGCAAGGATTTTCATTACGCCAAATGGCCGACACCGCCGCAGGCGGCATTTGAAAAAGTCGCGCCAGCAGGGCAGGCCGTGTGGGTCACGACGAGCGAGAAAGACGATCCTGCCGCGCCGAATTTCGGCGAGCCCGCGCGCAGCGTGTACAACGTGATCGATTCACGTCAATCCTATCTCCAGGAAGTGGTCGCCGAAGGCTTGCGCGCGCTCGGGCATGCCAACGAAGCTGCGCAGTCCATTCACTTGTCCTACGAAATTGTCGCTTTAACTCCGCGCTGCGCCGCGGAAATGGGCTACGAGCTTTCGCCGGAAGAAGCCAAGAAGCCGTACGTGGAAGTGAGCGGCCGCAAAGGCTTCGGCGTAAAAGCCGACGATCTGCTCGACAAATTAGAAGCCGCAACGCTGGTGGAAGTGCAGCAGCGCCACGCGGATATGGATACCCAAGAGCAACACCGTACCGCGCACGCTATCGCCGTGGGCGCGCTGCGCTTCTTCTTGCTCAAATTCACGCGCAACGCGGTCATCGCGTTTGATTTCAAGGACGCGCTCAGCTTTGAGGGCGAAACCGGGCCCTATTGCCAATACGCGGTGGTTCGTATTCGCGGCATTCGCCGCAAGGGAGTAGAAGCTGGCGCCGCAAGAGTTGAACTCAGTTCCGATACGGTGAAGAAAATGTTTGAAGGCCCGGAGGGAAATGGCCTTTGGGAACTGTTGCTCCACACCGGATCACTGGATTACGCCGTGGACGCCGCCATCAGTGTTCAGGAACCCGCTTTTGTCGCAAAGTATGCGTTCCAGTTGGCCCAAGCCTTCAACCTCTTCTATCACAAACATCACATCCTCTCCGAAGCCGATGAGCAGAAGCGCGCCTTCCTGCTGCGGCTCACTGAATTGGTCGAAGCGCAGCTCGTCCGCGCTCTCTCGCTGCTCGGCATCGAAGCCCCGGAGAAAATGTAGAGGCACTATCGCAATGCGAATTTCAATACGACAGGACCAGGTGCACTAGCGTGCGCAACGCCACACCCGTCGGACCCTTGGCCAGCCACGGCTTGGCGTCATCGTTCCAGGCGGTGCCGGCGATGTCCAGATGGATCCACGGCGTATCGCCCGTGAACTCCTTGATGAACATAGCGCCGGTGATGGCGCCACCGCCTTTTCCGCTGCCGATATTCTGAATGTCGGCGACGCTGCCCTTGATGAATTCGCGATATTCGTCGTCGACCGGCATCTGCCACATTTTTTCGCCCGCCGCTTTCGCGCTGGCGAGCAGCTTGTCCGTGAACGCCTGGTCGGAGCCAAAAACGCCGACGTTGATGTTGGCGAGCGCCACCACAATGGCGCCGGTAAGCGTGGCGGCGTCAACCAAATGCGTCGCGCCAAGCTGCTTGGCGTAGTGGACGCCGTCCGCAAGAATGAGGCGCCCTTCCGCGTCGGTGTTCAACACTTCTATAGTCTTGCCGGACATGGCGGTCTGAATGTCGCCAGGCTTCTGGGCTCTGCCGCCGGGCATGTTTTCCGTGGCGGGCACAACGCATATCACTTTCACGTTTGGCTTCAGCTCCGCGAGCGCGCGCATTACGCCAAGCATCGTCGCGCCACCGGCCATGTCGTATTTCATTTTTTCCATGCCTTCGGCGGGCTTGATCGAAATTCCTCCGGTATCAAACGTTACGGCCTTGCCAACCAAACCAATCACTGGGCTCCCGGGCTTTGCATTCGCAGGTGTGTACGTCACCACCACAACGCGCGGCGGTTCCGGCCCACCTTGTGCAACGCTCAGCAACGCGCCCATTTTCAGCTCGGCAATCTTTTTCTCTTCGAGAATCTCGATGGATAGACCGGCCTCTTTGGCCATGGCCGCTGCCTTCTCGGCCAAAATCCGAGGGGTGAGCTTATTTGAAGGTTCGTTCACCAGGTCGCGCGTGAAGTTCTGCGATTCGGCAATCACGCGTCCGCGTACCAGTCCTTTTTCTGCAGCTGTCTTCTCCGCCTCGGAGTATCCCACCAGTAGAACGCCATCAATATTCTTGTCGTTCTTCTTGTCGGTCTTGTATTTGTCGGATTCGAAATCAGCCGCAATTGTGCCTTCCGCAATGGCCTGCGCATTTTCTTCCGTGGCACCATTTTCTCGCACCAAAAACGCAAAATTGTGCACTGCGCGGCTCTTTAGATATCGCAACGCCGCCCCTGCGACCTTGCGCAGCGTAGCGCTTTCGAACTGTTCTCGCTTCCCTGCCCCAATCAGCAGCAAACGCGCAGCCCGCAATCCCGCCGGCGCATGCACCAGCGTCATCTCCAGTGTTTTCCCCGCCAGCTCGCCGCTCTTGGCCAACTTACCGAGCAACCCGCCCGCCAGCTTATCAATCTCCGCAATTCGCCCTTGAATGGGGTCGCTCTCTTCGAATACATAGGAAACCAGGGCCTCAGTTTCCAGTCCTGCAAACGGTTTCGTCTCCAGCGTGATCTGCATGTTGTCTCTATCGCCTCCGGTTTTTGTACATGGCTTCTTCTGCTTCCCTGCGCGCTTCCTTGGTCTTCTCGTCCTGGCGACGGTCCCAGCTTTTCTTGCCCTGTGCCAGGGCGATTTCCACTTTTGCGATGCCCTTGCGGAAATAGATGCGAAGAGGAATAACGGTCAAGCCTTTGGCCTCGGTCCGTCCAGACAGCTTATCAATCTCTTTCTTGTGCAGGAGCAGCTTCCGGGAGCCCAATGGCTCATGGTTCCAGGGACCGCCGGGGAGATACTGGGCAATGTGGGCGTTCACAAGAAAAGCGCCCGATGGCTTGAAATCCACAAAAGCGTCGCGAATATTCGCTTTCCCTTCGCGCAAAGCCTTCACTTCCGTGCCATGCAGCACCAGGCCGGCCTCAACTTTTTCCAAAATATGGTAGTTATAGGAGGCGGCGCGGTTCTGCGCCACGATCTTCTCCGTGGAATCCTTTTCCCCGGGCTTCTCAGTTTTCTTGACCGGCCTGGCCGCCGGCTTGGTTACGTGCATGGTCACAGACTTTCATCATACCTAATTAGAGACGCAAATCTTAGCGCAACCCGAGCTGACCCGCGTACGACAGCCCCCCGCTCCTAACAAAGCTTTCCACGTCGCGCTAGTTATTATTCTCTTGACAACTACTTCCCCGCAACATACAAGCCAAGCTACTTTCTCGGGGGTGTACTGTGCGAGCTCGCGCTCTTTTCTTCTCATTCACTCTGGCAACATCGTTCCCGATTTCATCCAGCGCCCAACAGTCCAGCGCGCCCTCCCCGCAGGCCAGCACCCTGCTTTCGAGCGCTTCCGCTGCGCTGGTAGGCCCTCAAACCGTGCAGGACGTCACTCTCTCCGGCACCGCTCGCCGCATCGCCGGTTCCGACGACGAATCCGGCACGGTTGTCCTCAAATCTACGTCTGACGGCCACAGCCGCATGGATCTCAACCTTCCCTCCGGCACCCGCAGCGAAATTCGCTCGCTCGATTCCACCGGCAGCCCAGTCGGAGCTTGGTCCGGTCCGGACGGCGCGCAGCACGCCATCTCCAACCACAATCTCCTCACAGACACGTCCTGGTTTTTCTCTGCCTTCGCCCTGGCTCGCATGGCGTCATCTCAAGGCGTCGTCGCCGCCTATATCGGCCAGGAAGCCTTGAACGGCCAGTCAGTCTTCCACATTTCTGTCTCGCAGCCGCCCAGCAACGCTTCCGGACAAACCGCCACTTTGCTCCAGCACCTCACCCAGATGGACATCTTCCTTGACCCCGCCACTCATCTTCCTGTGGCGCTGTCGTTCAGCATCCATCCCGATAACGACGCAGGTCTCGATATCCCCGTGCAAATTCAATTTTCCGATTACCGCAACACTGGCGGCGTCCAGATCCCGTTTCACGTCCAGAAGTTCATCAACAACAGCCTTGCGCTCGATCTTCAGATTCAATCAGCAGTTTTGAATTCAGGCCTCTCAGCCAGCGCCTTCAGCCTCCAATGAGGACACTGAATAGACGATCCGCTGTCATTCCGAGCGGAGCAGACCGGCTTTCATCCGCCTTTGCGAAACGAAGGCCGGTCTGCGCAGTCGAGGAATCTCTCTTCAAACAAGGAGCCATCGCATGAACCGCGCAACCCGCCAGATTGTCATTCCGAGCGTAGCGAGGAACCTGCTTCTGACCTTCATGCTTGCACTCGTTGCCAGCAGTCTCGCCTCCGCCCAGGTTCCCACCGGCACGCCTCCATTCGGCTCGTTCGGCGGCGGCCCCGACGTCATCAATCTCGCCAATCTCAACTCCCACCTTACCGTCCCCGTTCTCCACAAACCCGGCCGCGGCACCAACTTTTCGTACGACCTCAGCTATGACTCTTCTGTCTGGTACCCCGTCGGCTCGAGCGGCAATCAGACTTGGCAGCCGGTCGCGAATTGGGGATGGACAGGGGTCACTCAGGCGCTCGCCGGCTACGTCTCGTCCACCGAGACAACGACCACTAAGGACGCAGGCTTTTGCAGGATTATGACGTTCTCCAACTATTCCTTTCACGACATTTTCGGAACTGCCCACAACTTTAACGGAAGCTATCTCTTTGAAACGTGGGACGAAGGCGGCGGGCAGAACCGCGATTGCTTTACCCAGAATCTCACAACACTAGCTAGGGATGGTTCCGGACTTAAGTTGCAGGCAAGTGTCCTCAAGAGCACTATTATCTTCCCCGACGGAACATCGGGAATTCCTGGTGCCTCAGTAACGGACAGGAATGGAAATCAGAACAGCGTAAGCAGCAGCAACGGCACCTATACTTTCACCGACACACTCGGCACTCACGTTCTGGCTGTAACTGGCGCGGCTCCCAGCAACACCACTTTTACCTACACCGCTCCAAACGGGCAGCCCGCCACATACACCATGAGCTACGTGGCATACACCGTCGCAACGAACTTCACCGTCAGCGGGATCAATGAATATGGTGCCACCGCCACAAATCTCGTTGACCGGGTCACGCTGCCTGACACCTCTTTTTATCAGTTCACCTATGAGCAGACGCCATCGACTCCCGGCACACCATGCAGCCCGAAGCCTGGCACATTCCAAACCTATTGCGTCACCGCTCGAATCCATCAGGTAACCCTTCCCGCTGGCGGCACCATTACCTACAACTACAGCGGCGGCGCTGGCACAAACAACAGCGGGATTTTCAACGATGGAAGCACCGCGAGCCTGCAACGTGTGCTCTCCGACGGGGGAGGTTGGTCCGGCACATGGACCTATGCCCAAACGAAGGGCACCGGTGCCGCCTCCGCTACGCTTATCACTGCGCCGCAACTCTCTTACGACTCTGCCGCGAACCAAATTATCGCTCAGTTTCAAGGTATTTACGAAACCCAAGGCAACGTGTACCAGGGCACCGCGCCTACTTTTACCTTATTGCCCATCGCCGAAAGCACTTTACAAACGTCGAACCTTCTTCAAGAAACCAAATCTTGCTACAATGCGAGCGTAGCGCCTTGCACGGGGACTGTGATTACACTTCCCATCTTAAGGCGAACCGCGACCGTCCAGCTAAACTCGGGGCTGCAGTGTGCCGCCGACAATTTCTTCAATGCTTACGGACTCCCCACTGAAACAGATGAATACGATTACGGAACGACAAACGGTATAACAGGTCCCCTGCTGCGGAAGACGTCGATCACTTATGCCTCCCTCGGGAATAACATAAACGCCTCGCAACAGGTCGTCACTGTCACCGATAGCCTGGGGCACATAGCGTCACAAACTACGTATAACTATGATGAGACTGCAGTTCAATCGACAACCGGGACTCCCCAACACATCGCCGTCTCGGGTTCCCGGGGAAACCTTACTACCGTCAAGATCTTGGTCCAGGGGACTACTTCTCTCTCGAAAACCTATACCTACTACGATACCGGAAATGTAAACGTAGCAAAAGACTACGCAGGAGCTCAAACTACTTACACATACGGCGCATGCGTTAATTCGCTGGCAACCAAGCAGACCACTGCAAACGGTTCACTCTCCCTTTCCAATTCTATGACTTGGGACTGCACTAGTGGTGCTCTAACCTCCGTGACTGACACAAATAATCAAACCTCGAATTACACATACGACAATTTTTCCAGAGTGATGAACATCAAGCGACCAGACGCCGTCCAGCTTACCTACCAGTACCCGACCACCTCCACTCCAACTTACCTTGTAACCGTGCCCATTCAAGGGTCAAATTCTTCGATCTCCACAACCACCTTCGACGGTTTGGGTAGACCCGTCAGAAGTTCTATTTCGGATTCCTCGCCGCATATAGTGGACACTCAATACGACAGCCTCGGCCGAACCTACAAGGTCAGCAATCCCTACGCGACTTCAGCTCAATACTGGAGCAGCACCCAATTCGACGCTTTGGGCCGCGTGCTATCTCAGAGTGAGCCGGACGGAGCAAAGAGCACATACGTTTACTCAGGGCGAACAACAACCGTGACTGATCCTGCGCTAAAGCAAAAAAGCTACGACTATGACGAAGCCGGCCGAATTGTCAACGCATTGGAACCGGACGTGACAAACAACAACGCGCTCACGGTCAAGACTTCATACACGTATACCGGGCTCGATCAAATCAGTAGTGTGACGCAAGGAGTTCAGTCCAGGTCATATAGCTACGACTTAATGGGCAGGCTAACCAATGTGGTAACGCCAGAATCGGGTCAAATTAGCTTTCAATTCAACAACGCAGGCTTGGTATCTCAAAGAACCGATGCTCGCGGTGTCATAACTAAATATGTGTATGATGGCCTGAGTCGATTGACTGGCAAGAACTACACAATTCCGCAGGGCAATACCAGCGCAGCAATGCCAAACGTTTGTGACCCCGCGGGCAACCCCACGCCTTCTCAAAGCGTATGCTACTTCTACGACCAAGGCGGGTCCAGTGTATATGCACTCGGACGTCTAACCAAAGTTGTGGACGCATCAGGCTCCAACGTCTTTACTTTCGATCAACTTGGCCGAACGACGCAAACGAGCAAGACAGTAGGGAGCAAAACGTACAATACAACGTACGCATATAATCTTGCGAACGAAGTGACATCGGTTACGTACCCGTCGTTGCGTGTCGTGCAGTTTAGCTACGATGCCATTGGCCGTCCGTGCGCGATCGGAGCTTCGGGCAGCACATGCTCTACAGGCACTACCTATGCCAATAATTTTACCTACAATGTCGCAAGCCAACTCA
Source organism: Candidatus Acidiferrum sp. (assembly GCA_041476465.1). GTDB lineage: Bacteria > Acidobacteriota > Terriglobia > Acidiferrales > UBA7541 > Acidiferrum. Next base: position 7,308 of record JBGOTL010000121.1, read on the forward strand.
CTGGTGTAACCTATGGCGGCGGCGTGAGTGGCACTTTCGGCTATTCGCCAGATCGTCTCCAACTGACAAGTATTGGCTATGCCAAGGGTGCCCAAACTCTTTTGGGTCTCAACTACTGGTACGGACATGATTCAACGAATTGCGCCAACGGAGTCACGGGCAATAACGGCCAACTTCAGTGCATCACCGATTCTATTGAACCGGGACGCGATACCTCTTATACGTACGATGCACTTTATCGTCTCTCTGGAGCTGTAACACAGGGGGCGACGAATTTCCCGAAGTGGGGGCTTTCCTGGAGTTACGACCGTTATGGCAATCGCCTTTCCCAAACCCCATCCTCAGGCTGCGTCGCACCAATGGTTTGTCCCGGGAACTCTCTTTCGTTTTCAACTTCTGGCGGGGCGCTGACCAATCGGCAAGACAGCATGTGCTTCGACGCGAACGGCAATCTGTTGGCTGAAACTGCTCCCCCTTGCCCCGCACCCACCTATGTCTATGACGGCGAAAACCGGCTTGTGAATTATCAGAACGCCAGTTACACCTACGACTCAGCTGGCATGCGCGTGACGAAGCAAGCCAGCGGGACTACGGCTGTTTACATATTCTCCGGCTCCAAAGTGATCGCAGAATACGATAACGGGGCGGCACCCTCCGCGCCATCCCGCGAATACATATATTCAGGCGCGGGCTTGCTCGCAAAGTTCGAGTCTGGAGTGACCACCTACTTCAATAACGATTATCTTTCTGCAAGACTTTTGACTGACTCAAGCGGGAATGTCATCGGCCAGCGCGGAAATTACCCTTTTGGTGAGACCTGGTACGAAACCGGGACCACAACCAAATGGAAATTCGCGACTTATGAACGCGATGCCGAATCGACCAACGACTACGCTTTGGCTCGATCATTTGTTTACCGATTTGGCAGATTTTCCAGCCCCGATCCGCTCAGCGGCGGACTAAATGATCCGCAATCGCTAAACCGCTACGCCTATGCCGCGAACGATCCCTGCAATCATGCCGATCCTCTCGGCCTTGCGTCCAGTTGTACATTAAATGTAAAACTTAATAGTGGAGCTGGCGTAAGCCTAAGTGACGCAGACAAGGCAGCTATAACGGACAGAATTAACATCCTACTGACAGCATCGCAAGTTCCAAACGGGGATGGTGTGCAGATTCAGACTTCTTACTCCGGAAATACCGACTATACACTAAATTTTCAGAACACCGGAGGCAAGGCAATAGAACTCGGGAACCTTCTGGGTTTCACTCTGGGAGATGCCCTAATCGGTGCCGTGGTTGGATACGTTTATCCAGATGCAATTCATCAAGCCCGCTACCGGGCTTTGGGGACGATGTCACTGCAATCGATTGAGGGTGGAGTAGGTTTACATGAACTCGTGCACATGTCCGCCAAGTTTGCTGACGAGCAGTATAGCACTCTCAATACCAACATTATGATGACGGATTTTGCTCCGAAGGCAGCCAACGATGCCTCATTTTCCGACCCGAACAGCGCGTTGTGGATGTTGACGCCCCAGCAAGTGGAGGCCATGTATCAGGATTGCATCAAGAAGCATCCACCCAAACCGCCCGCAAAGGCTAGCGGAAAACATGGCGGTGGAGGTGGTGGCGGGGGTGGCGGAGGCCACCGGCGAGGAGGGAAAAAGTGCGAATTGGACTTCTTAGGTGGGGGGCTCATGACCTCATTTATCTGGTGCGATGATGGAAGTGGATGCGTCTCTTTTGACGGTGGTGGTGGGTGCTGGAACCCGGGTGAATTTGGTAACTTTTTCAGCCTACTGGATGATAGAAGTAAGAAGCGGCTCCGTTCCGAACGCTCTTCAGCTTGGGAAATCGGGCCTCTAACTGAGAACCTCAGGAGAACTGAACTCGAAAACCTCGCTGCGATGCAGATACCTGCACCGGAATACGAGCGGGCAGAAGAATTCAGATGATCGTATACCTTTGGCGATCAATGCATGAAGCAAGTACCCGGTTTCATAGGCCTGACAGCCTCGGAAATCGACGAAGCTGAGGGAAGATTGGCGATAGGACTAATGTTGCGACCACTTACGAAACTGTGGCTTTGCTTTATGCTCCTCGGCTGTGGGTTGTTATTACCGGGCCGCTCCCCCCAGGCTCCAGCGCACGTGTCACCGAATGCCGTGGCACAAAGCCATATCCGTCAAGTCATAGAGTCTCTTCCACTAGATAGCTCCCTTCGCCGCAGTTTAGAAGGACTGTATGTGAACCATGACACGCAAAAACGTTTAGATGAGATGAAACGCTCGACGTCAAGCGCATTCCTGCATCAGGCCATGGAGGAATGGGTTCTGCCCGATGGAATTCACAAACCGTGGATGGACGACATGAAGCGGGCAGGCCTCAAGCAGGCCATGTTTGAAGTCCATGGAGTGTGGAACACCAATACCCACTTTCAGCCAAAGGCAACGAAACGCATTGTTTATCGAAAGCAGTATGACGGGACCGGCTCACAAATCACAGATTCTCGCGAATTGGCACAGATAAAAGAGCGCGGATTGGAGTCTACGCTGCAGGAGGCTGCATTTCAGAAATCCAAAAAGGCGATTTGGTTCGGGATTGACTCTCCGCCCAAGGACGGTGATGCTTGCATCACTGATATCTACCTGTTTGATGATGAATGGCTCGTCGACAATGTGTTGAAGACCAATCAGCCGGGGCTAGGCCGTTACAACCCGGAGCAGTTCCCACTCGCCTACGCGGCTCTTGTAAGTGACTTGGTAACGATTCGGCAGGAGCTCTCAACGAAACAATTCTCGGAGCAGCAGTTGAACACCGCATTATTTCAAGCGGTAGGCTATCCGTCGAACAACACAGACGTGATATCCCTCATTCTCAAAGCCGGCGCAAACGTGAATGCTGAACGACCCGGCGGCTCAACGCCTCTGATGGACGCCGTTCCGACACTCAACTTGAGCAACATAAAGCTGTTACTCGCTTCAGGCGCGGATGTGAATCGCAAGACAAGGAATGGTTCGACGGCCTACTCGCTTGCCTTGCAACAAATCAAACAATTCCAGGAAAACGACGCCCACCTGCCCGAATACATGCCCGAAATGTTGACTCTGCTTAAGCCTGCTGGTGGCGTGCTCTGAATAGCACGGCTTCTGACTGATCGGCACCCCAATTTCTGATGCACATTGAGAGTTAGTTTCCGGCAGAATCTAACCCGAGGAAGGGAGATTTGCCGTGAAGAGGAAGCGTTTTTCAGTAGAGCAGATGGTCGCGGTTTTGAAGCAGGCCGAAGTGGGTG
>JBGOTL010000122.1:0-10476 GCA_041476465.1 Candidatus Acidiferrum sp.
ATGCAGGAAAGGCCTGGCAACCCGGGCACGGTTGAGTTCATCTGAATGGCCAAGAGCAGTAGCAATGAATGAAATACGCCGGCTTTCACCGACGTTAAAATTCGGGACGTTTGAAGTGAACCTGGAGTCGCGCGAGCTTCGCAAGCGCGGCTTGCGCATTCGTCTGGAAGAAAAGCCATTTCAGATTCTTGAGCTGCTCCTGGAAGAAGCGGGCCGGGTGGTGACGCGAAGAACCCTGCGCGACAAGCTCTGGCCGGAGACCCACGTAGGTTACGAACACAATCTGAACACAGCAGTCAATAAACTGCGCGGCCTGCTGGGCGATTCGGCGGGGAGTCCGCGTTTTGTGGAGACCATTCCGCGGCGCGGCTACCGCTTCATTGCGCCAGTGGAACAGCCGGCGCGCGCGGCACAGCCGTCCGCGAAAAAGATGCTGGCCGTGCTTCCCTTTGAAAATCTGAGTGGAGACCCGGAACAGGAATTCTTCGCCGACGGGCTGACAGAAGAAATGATTTCACAGCTCGGCATGCTGAATACGAAACGTCTCGGAGTTATTGCCAGAACTTCCGCCATTTCGTATAAGGGCAAGAAGAAACCAATTTCCGAAATTGCGAGAGAGCTTAAAGTCGATTGCGTCCTGGAAGGAAGCATCCGCCGGGCGGGAAAGCGTATCCGTATTACGGCCCAATTGATCGAGGCATGGAATCAGACACATCTCTGGTCAGCCAGTTATGACCGTGATTCCCGTGACGTCCTTGGCGTGCAGAATGAAGTCGCGCAGCAGGTCGGCAAAGCACTGGCGATCGAGTTGCTCCCAGAACCGGCGTCCAAATATTCAGCGTTTGACCCGATAGCGCACGAGGCCTACCTTCACGGGCGTTTTTTCTGCGGACAACGCACCGAGGAAGCTCTGAAAAAAGCAATCGTCTCTTTCGAGGCGGCACTATCCATCGAACCATGCTGTGCCCGCTCCCTTTCTGGAATCGCGGATTGCTATGGCCTGCTTTGCTGGTTTGGAGCGCTTACACCCCTCGAAGCAGGACCTAAAGCGGCGGCCGCCGCGACCCGAGCAATCGAAATAGACGATTCCCTGAGCGAACCCCACGCTTCTCTTGCGCTTGTAAAGTATTGGTACCAGTGGGACTGGGAGGGAGCCGAAAGAGAATTTCTCCGCTCCCTCGAATTGAATCCAAGTTATGCCATGGCCCAGCTCTGGTACGCATCCTACTTGAACACCATGGGACGACTCGATGAGGCGCAAGCGGCGCAGAGGATGGCACGAGAGTTGGATCCACTTTCGCTACTAATTAATATGAGCGCCGCTGACCCCTTCTTCTACGGACGGCAGTATGAACGGGCGATTGCGCATCTCCGATTGCTTCTGGAGCAGGCGCCGGCCTTTTTTCCGGCCTTGTTCAACATTGGAAGGGCTTACGCGCAGAAAGGGATGTATGGAAATGCCATTCTAGCTTTTGAGAAGGCTGTAGAACTCTCCGGCAACCGCGAAGGCCTTCTCGCGCTGGCGCATATTTACGCTTTGACCGGCCGAACCGTTGAGGCCAGAAAGATTTTGCGGGAAATGAAAACGAATACGAGCGGCCGTTATGTGGCGTCCCCGATGATCGCGCGCATTCACCTGGGACTAGGAGAGGTCGACCAAGCGTTCGAGTGGCTGAGCAAGGGCGTTGAAGAGCGATCGTTCTGGACCATTTTTCTTAAGATGGACCCAGTTTACGACCCAATTCGCAGCGACCCGCGCTTCAAGGATCTCTTGAAGCGCGTAAGAATGGACTCCTAGCAACAGTTGCGTGTTAGTTTGCCGCTGCGATGTGTGGTGTAACCGGCTGCACGGCCGTGGCCTGTACGTTGAATCCATCCACAACCAAACCGGCGTCCTTGCCTTCCAGTGCTTTGAGGTCATACGTTGCTGTCACCGTTCGTTCTTCACCGGGCAGCAACGAAAAATAATTGTCTCCCCAGAAAATTGGCGTGAGGTCATCGCCGCCTTTACCTTTCGTGAGGCGAGGATGGACCATGAAAGCCACGCTCTTGCTGGGGTTTTTCACAGTAACCTGAACTATGCCGGTGCGACCCTGCTTCTCTTCTACGGCAGAGATTCCCAGTTTCAGCTGCGGCAACGAATTCAGGCCCTTGAGGTCGCCGAATTCCGCCTGCGGTGTATACACCGTATCCTGCTTATTCTTCCAGTCCAGCACATCGGCTTTCTTCGATAACCAATAAAAGTTGTCGCTGATGAGTTTCCCCGCCGCGTCATGGAGCTGCAGCTTGAGGAAATAGGTTACGGACAAATCTTCCGGCTTCGGCAGATCGAAGGCTTTGGTGCTGCTGTCTGAGGCCAGGTCGATCGTTGCTTCCTTCGACGCTTTTTCCTTCGCGTCGATGTCATAGAGTTTGGCGGTTACCTTTACGCCCTTCACCGCCTCGTACCTGCCGTTGATTACGGCGACCGAATTGTCGTCGTAGGAATACTGAACGTGAACGATTTCGGTGGACTTCTTGGTGCCGTAGTAGCCACCGGCGGGGACCAGATAATAATCGTAGAGGTGCCAGATCAGCGAGGGCCAAGCGTTGTTCAACATCCACTGTATGACGCCTGTTGAGGTGTATTTATTGCGCGCATAGGCCTCAAACATAGCGCGCTGGCCGTCGTAGGTCATGGCCTGGGACTTGCGCTCGAAATCTTCCAGTGAAGTGGCTTGGCCGTAGCGCTCATTCAAACCCTGGGAAAAGACGTTGATGGTCGTGAAGCGTTCCAGACCCGCGTGAAAATTCCACACTTCGTCGATGGGCCAAAGGTGGTCGGCGGGAATAAATTTCTTCAGGCTTTCGATCGTGGGAATCGCCGGGCCCGGGCTGGTCTCGGTGTTATATCCGTGTGCGCCCCCGGCTTCTTTGTCCGTCAGCCAATAAACGGGGGGGACATACTCATAAGGCCCGGGCATCTTGACGCCGGAATCTCCAGTGACGGTCGTGCGCTCCCCGGAAGCGGAGGAAACCGAGGGGTTCGCCCACTCACGATCCTTGAGGATACCGAGATACATCGTTTCGACGTCGGCTGGCGGGGGACCATCGCTGCCGTACAGCCAAACGAATACGCTGGCGTGATTGCGCAAGATGTTGATCTGATCGGCCAGCGAAGCAGCGGCAATCTTCCGCGTTTCCGGTGTCCAGGTGTCCCATCTTTCCCAGGCGTCGCAGCAGGTCCATCCCGGCATCACCAGAATGCCCAGGCGGTCGGTCTTTTCAAAAAACTCTTCGCGGTCCATCCTGCCTTCCAGGCGAATGGTGTTCAAGCCCATGTCCTTGACGTAAGCCAGATCGGCATCCAGGCGCGGAGACGACCAGCGGAGGAACAAATCCTGCGCCCAAGCCGCGCCGCGAATCAGGATGTTGCGCCCGTTGATTTTAAAGAGCCGGTAACCTTTGTCCGTCAGTTGAGAAGTCACTTCCCGAATCCCGAAAGTCAGGGTGGAAGAGTCGGAAACCTTGCCACCGGTCTCGAAAGAGAGTTTCGCAGAGTAAAGGTACGGCTCGCCCATCTGGTAAGGCCACCAGAGTTTCGGGTGGTTCAACTGAAGTTCCTTGAATTGTTCCGGGGTAAACCGCACGGTCTTCGATTCATTCGCGGCAAGCGTCACGGGCTGGCTGATTTTCGCGCCCGCCAATGCCACGCGGAGCACACCGCTGACCTGGTGATCCGAAACGTTGCGCAAATCCGCGCTGATGGTGAGCGCCGCGGTCTTGTATTCGGCGTCGAGTTTCGGATTCACATAGGCATTGCGGAGAGACACATCGGCGGACTTGCTCAAAAAGACTTCCTTCCAAATGCCCATGTCCTTGTCCGCGGGAGTGGGAGCCCAGTCGACCCAGGTGAGCGCAGGATCATTTTTTTGCGGCGCGAAGACCTCAACCGCAAGCGAGTTGGCCTTACCTGCGCGCAGCAACTTCGATACGTTGAATTCAAAAACGCGATGAGGTCCGGCAACGTCCTCCACGGCGGCAATCTTCGCGCCATTCAGCCAGATATTCGCGCGATAATTAATGCCGAGAAAATGCAGCCAGCGCGTTTCCTTCTCAAAATCGGCGGGCAGCGTAAATTCCGTTCGGTACCACCAGGAACAAAGGAAAGGGCTGCCTTTCGGCATATCCTGAAGGGCGAAGAAAGAGAAATCCTTGCCGGGTTCAGTCGAATAATTCATGCCTGGGAGTGACTTCAAGTTGGCGCCGAAGAAGGGGTCTTTATAGGTTTTATCGTTAACCAGCGAGCCTACGACGGTCCCGGGAACTTCCGCGTGATGCCAGGAACTCGCATCGAATCCAGCGGAGGAAATCTGCTCGCCGCCGGCCTGCACCTGGCAGGACGACTGCAGTTGCCAATTGCTGTGCAGATAGAGATGGCCGTGCGGCGCGGCGGTGGAATCCGCAAGCGCACCAAGCGAACAGACGAGCAGAACCACGGCAAGGATCACGAGACGACGGCAGCAGGACGAAATGAGCATGAGACTCCTCAGAACAGCGATGCAATCAGTCAAGCATCATACCTTACATCGGGCCAGGGGTGTGCTCAACAACCCTATATTAAACCGATTCAATCCGTAATCGAAGAGTTTTTGAGATGGCCCTTCGCGTAGCAAGAGCCCTAGGAAAGGAATTAGCAGTTATCGCCAATCATCCGCAGCTCACTGGGGGTCCAGTCTGCCGGGGGAAATGCGACTTGCCAGAATGTGGGGGAAGGCTTCATGAATTCTATGCCCACCTCCGAAGTTCCCGCTTGAAGAGGATTGAGGAAGGTGACGCGGCAGGGTTGCTCTTCGCGCGTCGCGGGGTTCTTGATGGTGAGCAATTGTCCGACACTGACCTTGGTCTTGAGATAGATCAGCCCGCCGTGGGCGCTGACAACCGCCGTATGGGTTTCTTCCGGAACCGGCTGCTTATCGGCGCCTAAGGTGATCACCACAACCGGAATTCGCAACAAGACGCGCTGACTGCGGCGGCGGTTGCTCATTGGCGCGAGATTGGATGAGAGAGAGCCCATTTTCCCCACGATTAAAAGTAACAGGCGTCAGCGCACTTGCTCTTGTTTCCCCAGAAAAAACTCAACAATGATTGAAAAAAATGGTCCCGGAGGAGGGAGTCGAACCCACACGGTACCAGGTACCACGGGATTTTGAGTCCCGCGCGTCTGCCAGTTCCGCCACTCCGGGGTTACAAATGAAAATAGCATGGGCGGGAGCCACACTCAAGGCATCCTACGCCTTGCCCGGAACAACGTGTGAAGTTAGACTGCGCAGACTCATGGCGCAGCTCGTGGAAAACGGGATTACTTCCCCAGCAATGCGTGGCTCGCCCGGCGCGGTTGCGGGTTTCTGGGCGCTTATCGTATGGGCTTGCTGCTGGTCAGAATGCTCCCGGAGCTGTGGCCACGGGCCTTGCTCTGGACTCGGCTGCGACACAGGTCTACCCTATAGGTTCCTTCGGCAGGGGCTACGGGCCGCCGTGACTCCGTAGGGTCGCAAAGGATTGCATGGCCAGCGTAACCACATTACCCACAGAGCCGCGCAGCGAGCACCGGCGGTTGTTCTATTGGATGGACCGCGTGCTAAAGGAACTCCAGAAAGTGCGCAGCGCGCCGGATCCGGATGCGGTGCACGATTTACGCGTGGCGATTCGGCGATGCCGCTCCTACGCGGCAATTCTGGAAGAAGTAGACCCGGCCCCGGCATGGCCGGAGATGCGGCGTGTTGCGCGAAAACTTTTTCGCGGCCTGGGAGCTCTGCGGGACACCCAGGTTATGAGTGAATGGGTGAAACAGCTGGGTGCGGAAGGCGATCCGATTCGGAGCCAGCTCCAGGCTTCATTCCAGAAAAATGAACTCGATTTGCGCAGCGCGGCGCTTCGCATGGCGGCGAAATTTGATGACAAAAAGTGGAAGCGGATGGCGCGCACTTTGCGGGGCCCCGCGCGGCTGGTACCCTCCGGCAGCCTGGCCGCGGAGTGCCTGGCACTCGAACGCTTCGAGCACGCCAGAGAACTCCACGTGCGAGCCCTGCGAACGGAAAAGCCCGCGCCGTGGCACAAGCTGCGCATTGGATTGAAAAAGTTTCGCTACACGGTGGAGAGCCTCCTGCCGGAACACCATGCCGCATGGAGCCACAACTTAAAGCGCGTTCAAGACTTGCTGGGCGAAATCCATGATCTGGACATGCTAGCGGTGGTCTTGAAACAAGAGACGGCGGCGGAATCCGAACTGGCCTGCGGTGCGTGGGAAAGGATTATCGAACGGGAGCGCCACGAACGCATGGAAACCTATCGGCGGTTGACCCTGGGGAAGACCAGCTTATGGCATGAATGGCGTCATGCCTTGCCGCACGGCGAGCGGCTGGAAGCCGCTGCGATGGCGCGCTTGCGTGCCACGGCCCGTGCCATGGACGCGAATCCGCGCCGCACCTCTCAAGTTTCGCGCCTGGCCCAGCGACTATTTGAAACGCTGGCTCGTGCGGGGGCATGCCCGGCGTTCGACGGCCGCGCAACGCGGCGGATATTGCGGGCTGCCGCGCGGCTGCATGGAATCGGCGCGAGCTTGGACGGCAAGTCCCCCGGAAAGTCAGCGCAAAAGTTTCTGCTGGCTCTTGCGCTTCCGCCCGGCTGGACCGGCGAGGAATGGGAATTGCTGGCCGCGACCGTTCGCTACCACCGGGGCGCGGAGCCGAAGACCAAACACCAGGCGTTCGGAAATCTCTCCGAAGAACAGCGGAAGACTGTAAAGGCGCTAGCGGGCGTATTGCGTCTGGCGCGAGTGTTGCGCAAGTACGGCGTCGAGGCCAGTTCCAGTTTGCGAGCGGAGAAATCCGTGGACGCATTGATTCTGCACGTACCCGGTCTCAGTGACACAAAAGAAACCGCCGCGCGGATCGCCGCCGGCAAACATCTGCTGGAAACCAGCCTGGAAATTCCACTGATTCTGAAAGCAGCGCCAGGACCGCAGCCTGTTTTGCAATTACCGGCAAAGGGAGCAGTCGTGATGGAACTCGCCGGGGTGGCGTCGGACTAATCTTTGCTCTCTTGCGATCGCACCTGCATGTCCATTCATCCCAACCTCTGACCAGCGCGGGAATTCACTCATCAGAACAAACAAGCATGATAGCCCGCCCAGCCCGCGTTTCTCGTGTTGTTGCACTTCGCCCGTTATGCAAGGCGAAGAAAGCGCTGTCTTCCTGAGGGGCGCGTCGTTTGCGCCCTGAAGGATCTCAACCGAGACACTGTGCGAGATTCCAAGGTTGAGATCCTTCGCCGATCCTCATCGGATCGCCTCAGGATGACATTGCGTTGCTGGGTTTGAATGGCAGGTAAAATTGCATCTTGTGAGAAATCCGGGCTAGTTCCCTGCTTTGCGGAGCAGTTTCGGTGGGGCGAGCCACACGAGTTGCCCGCTGGGCGGAGAGATTCGCTTGAGTTCCACAAAGGCGACTCCCGCCTTCTTCAGCGCGGTGATGTAATGCTTCAACCCTAACGAAGTTGCGAGGATGTCATCGAGCTGCGGGGCGTGACCAAACAGAAAGACCACGGACGATTGCTTGTCCCGGGCTAGCTCGCGAAAAAGAAGTGATGGCTCCGCGCCGGGCAGCAGCAGATCGCTTCGCCGAATTTTTTGCGTAGGGTATTCCAGGGCAACCGCGAATATCTCCGCAGTCTGGAAAGCTCGCACATAGGGACTGGACAGCAGCAGGTCCGGGGCAATTCCCAGTGCAGCAACACCCTTGGCCACTTGCTTGGTTTTCTCGACACCCTCTTCCGTTAAGTAGCGTTCCGGGTCCGGCGGGCATTTCGGGTCTTCGCGGTCAATGGCAATGCCGTGGCGCACGACATAAAGATCCATCAGGTCAACTCCCTCCACAAATCGGAGCCAAATCCAGGTCGAGACATGCGAAAACAAAAATGGATGATATCAGGGGCTGGACCGTTGCCGAAGATACAGCCTCACATGAAACTCTTTTTCAAAGAGTTCCGCGCTGCGATGGGCGTCGCGCAGATCCTCCGCGACATCCCCCTTACCGGCAATTTGCAGCGCAACCGCGCCGCGTTGAAACGAGGCGTTAAGACTCATCACGCGCTGCCGGTGTGAATGATCCAGTGATTCGGAGACGCGAAGGATCGAAGAGAGACGCCGCGCGATGCGCTTGTCATTATTGTTCAGAGTGGAGTAGGCCACATGGTGGCCTGCGGGCTCCGACTTCCGATTGTGATAGCGAACCAGGGCCGCCACAACATTGCGGTCGCGGCCTTCCAATCCAGGTATGTCGCCATTCAGCGCCAGATATTCTCCGTGTTTGTGATGGCCACGATGGCTGACACGATGCCCCACGTCGTGAAGCAACGCACCCGCTTCGAGAAGGACGCGCGATTGCGCCGGGAGGTGGTGAACAGGCTGGAGCTGGTCGAAGAGCTGAATGCCCAGCTCGCGAACGTGTTCCGCGTGGGTCTGATCGAAGTTCAGGCGCCGCGCGAAGCTTCGCGTGCCCACAAGCAATTGACGCGCCGCAGCGTCGTAACGATGCGGCTCTTTTCGGGAGAACGCATCCCGCGCCGTCTCCTGCAAGAGACCTTCCCGAATGCCAACGCTGGGGATGGAAAATCTGCGGATATTCAGATAACGGCCGAGCGTGACCAGAATGATCGCGGCGATGCCCATGACGTCGGCGCGATCGCGCCGAACACCGTATCTCTTCATGCGCTCGCGAACATCGCGCGCAAGAATATCCGGAAGACGCTCGCGCAGCAGGGACAACTCCAGAGAAGGCAATCCGTGCTGCCGCGGCCCCGGAGCGACACTCGCTAGGGTTTCCGCGTTTCCACCAAGTGCTACCGCGACTTGTTCGCCCATGTTTGGCCGCGCGGGCAGCCGGGATTCCAGCAACGCGCGAACATACCGGCGCACCTGTTCAGCTTGCATGGGACGCACCACGCCGGGAATGTCCAGGGTAGTCATGAGGCGCACGGTGCCCACGGGCAACTGCGCACCTTGCTCGACAGAATGCTCCCGAAGAATGCTTATCTCCAGGCTGCCGCCGCCTAGGTCCACGATGCATCTCGGTGGCGTGTCCGGACCCACAGCCGCGAGCACGGCTTCCCTGCCCAGCCGGGACTCTTCGGCTGCACTGACAACTTCCAGCAGGATTCCGGAAGTCTGCTTAATCCTGCGCAAGAAGGCTTTGCGGTTTTGCGCTTCGCGGGAGGCGCTGGTAGCCACGGCGCGATACCGGGTGACCCCGAATTCTTCCATGACCTCGCCAAGATGGCGGAATGCTTTGATGCTTTTTTTCAGGGTCTCTTCACTGAATCGATGACGGAGGAAAACGCCTTCGCCGAGACGCAGCGGGTAACGTTCCGTGTGCAGCGGCTCGATGTCCAGCGCGGAGTAGGCACGCGCGACCGAGAGCCGCACGGCGTTGGAGCCGGCGTCGATGGCGGCAATGTGAACCGGCTCAGGCATGGCTCAACTTATCGCCAAAGATGAGCGAGCGCCGACGAGGGCGTATATTTGGAGGCGCGGATGCCGAGTTGTTCACCAATGCGTTGGCGAAGCAGCTTGTTGACCGCGGAAACGCTGGCTTCGCCATCCAACTCAACGAAACTGTGTTTTTTCGCCATCAGCTCAAACTCACGCTTAATCATCGTCTGGTAGCGGATAAACGACCAGAAGAGATCGTGCGACAAGGACATGTCGCGCCCCGCTTCCCAGTAACTAATGGCCTGGGCTTTCTTGAACTCACGCGCAAAAGCTGTTTCCGGGCGAACGTTGAGCCAAAACGTCAGATGCGGCCGCAGCGCCATGGCATACAACCCGCTGAGATAGTCACGATTGATGCCGCGAACCACGCCGCGCGCAATCAGCGTATAGATGAAGCGATCCGCGAGAACCACCGTTCCGGAACGCAGCGCGGGGACGATGCGATGTTCGACTTGATCGAAAAAGTCCGTGGCGTACATCAGCGCCAGCGTCAGCCGGGTGACCGCGTTCCTTGCCAGCAGTTGATCAATATCGCGGCCAACGAGGTTGGACCTGCGTAAACCGCTGGTTTGCACGGCGAAGCCTTCGGACTCCAGCCATTCCTGCAGCAGCGCAATTTGTGTCGAACGGCCCGAGCCGTCCATGCCCTCGATGACCACCAGCGTGCCGGTAATTTCACTGGGATCGAATCCTACCAGGGGTTCGCCAAAGAAAAACTGCGACGCGCCTTCTTCCGCAAGAGCGCCGCTCTTGGCTCCCGCGGCCCCGCTTGCTGGCGCTTCAACAGCCACAGGCGTATCGGCCGAAATTGCCGCTTTCTCTTTTTCCTGGTCGGGCATGATCACTCCGATTCCTGGACGCCGGGAGCGAACCGTTTCAGTTCGATTTTCGATGCAACAATGTCGCGCATCTGCTTCTGTAATTTATTAACGGGAAGCGTTCCATCC
>JBGOTL010000123.1:0-10259 GCA_041476465.1 Candidatus Acidiferrum sp.
ATGTCGAGCAAGTATGAAGATTTCAAGGAGTTTCTGCTGGCGTACTGACGCGATCCCAAGTGTTCTCCCGGGGAAGCGCTGCAATCCAACATCTCCGTCAATTGGTTGAGAGTATGCGCCTGCGAGAAAGCATCTTACCCAAGTTATGATTTGCGCAGGCGGTCGAGCAGAAGAAATAGGAAGACGGCGACGACGGCGTTGATGGCGGCGGAAATGGCCAGATGCAAATTGAACCAAGGCTCGGGCTGCGCGAGCAGGATGCGCCGCGTGAGGACCATGATGCCCTGATGCAGGCCGAAAAAGAGAATGGTGAGAGCGAAACGCGCCGCGGGGTGTTCGGTATCGAGGCGCGCGCCGATGGACGAAGCGAGATACCCGATGACGGTTTTCGCGATGCCGTAGAGTCCGAGCGGAACCGTGGGGCCGCTGAGGCTGTCCTGCAATAAACCGATGGCCATGCCCAGGAGCAATCCGGTGGAAGGATTGCGGCGGCTTAGGCCGAAATAAATAGTGATAAGCAGCGGAAGATCGAGGATCGCCGTTCCTGGGAAATAGACGGGCACAAAGGCCTGCAGCACCAGCGCGAGAATGGTCGCGGCGGCGACGCTTCCGGGACGGAACTTGTGAACTTCGATGTGCGATTCCCCGATGCGGAGGTCGAAAGTTTCATTCATGGTTTTTCCGCCGGGGTTTGCGCAGGCGCGGTGGTTGCCGGAGCGGCTTGCGGGTTTTGCAATTCGGGTATTTTTTTCAATTCCAGCGGCCGCTGCGTAAGCAGCACGATGACTTCTTCCAGGCGCTCGAGGTTCGCCGCGGGCCGCACGCGAATCTGCTTAAAAGGATTGCCGGGCTTCACTTCGACGACCGTGCCAACGGGCAGATCGCGCGGAAAGATGCGATCCATTCCGCTGGTGACGACGGTCTCGCCGGGTTTCACGGCGTCGTCGTTGGCGACGTACTTCATAACGAGCAGTGGTTCTCCGGTGCCGCCGACGGGGCTTTGAATGCGCGATTCCGCGAGCATGGCACCGACGCCGCTGTCCTTATCCGTGAGCAAAAGCACTTGAGAAATATCGCCATAGGCTTCGACAACTTTTCCGACCACACCATCCGCGGTAATCACCGCCATGTTGGTAACAATGCCATCGCGCTTTCCGCGATCGATTTCGATGGTCCGGCTCGCGGTGCCGGCGCTGGCGCCGATCACCCGCGCGCCGAGCATGGGAACGTCCTGATGTGACTGCCGGAAATTGAGCAATGCCGCGAGGCGGTCCGCTTCCGCGGCTTTGCCCTGCAACTGATTGATCTGAAGTTTCAGGGCGTCATTCTGGCGGTGGAGTTCTTCATTGTCCCGCGAAGTGTTTTGCAGCGCGAAGTAATGACTCCAGGTGCCGCGCATCTTCCCGACGCCCCAGGCGCCTCCGCGCTCGAAGGGGGAGACCGCGCCGACGGCCCATACGCGGATGAGCCGGCCTTGCGAATCCTTGCGAATCTGAACGGCCAGAAGCACCACCTGCGCGAGGATTACGCCTGCGAGCAGGACCAGCGAACGGTGGCGTGAAGGGATGGCGACCATTTATGCTTGACGCGAGACCCGTGTTTCGTCAGTGGTGTAACGCAGGGGCACGATAGATGGTGCCCCTGCCAATGCAACCCGTACCGGCCATTCTCAATCGATGCAGACTTTGCGCAACAAGCCGAAATCGCTGAGCATTTTTCCGGTGCCGAGCACCACCGAAGCCAACGGATCATCGGCGATGGAAACCGGCAAACCGGTTTCTTCGCGGATGCGCTTGTCGAGATTCTTCAGCAAAGCGCCGCCGCCAGTAAGCACGATGCCGCGGTCGCTGATGTCGGCGGAAAGTTCCGGCGGAGTACGTTCCAGGGCCACGCGCACCGCATTCAAGATGGTAGCAATGCATTCGCCGAGCGCTTCGCGGATTTCGCTGTCGTCGATGGTAACGGTGCGCGGCACGCCTTCGATCAGGTTGCGGCCTTTCACTTCCATGGTGAGCGGCTTCTCCAGCGGGTATGCCGAACCGATCTCCATTTTAATTTGTTCCGCGGTGCGTTCGCCGACCAGCAAGTTGTACTTGCGTTTCAGGTACTGCATTACCGCTTCGTCCATTTCGTTGCCGGCCACGCGGACGGAGCGCGAGTACACGATGCCGCTCATGGAAATGACGGCAATGTCCGTGGTGCCGCCGCCGATGTCCACGACCATGTTTCCGGAAGGCTCGTCGACGGGAAGCCCCGCGCCGATAGCCGCGGCCATGGCCTGCTCTACAAGAAAAACCTCGCTGGCGCGCGCGCGATAAGCGGAGTCCTGCACGGCGCGCTTTTCCACGGGGGTGATTTCGCTGGGGACGCCGATGACGATGCGCGGATGAACCAAAACCCGGCGATTGTGGGCCTTCTGGATAAAGTGCGTGAGCATCTTTTCCGTAACCTTGAAGTCCGCGATCACGCCGTCCTTCATGGGCTTGATGGCCACCACGTTGCCGGGCGTGCGGCCCAGCATCTCTTTTGCGTCGCGGCCTACCGCGACGACTTCGCCCGTGGCTTTGTTGATGGCGACGATCGAGGGTTCATTTACGACCACACCTTTGCCGTGCGCGAACACCAGGGTGTTCGCGGTGCCCAGATCGATGGCCAGGTCGGAGGAAAACAGACTGAAAATCGACCTCAGGTTGTAACCGTTCTTGTTCATCCGCACATCCCCTTGCCAAGAAGAATCTCCGCTGCCGCGCGGAAAGCTGCTGACCGCTTTGCGGTCAAAGGCTATTGTCTCCGGTCGGCCTGCGCAGCGCAAAGGTGCGCGCTGGTCTTACCGCTAAATTCTCACTCCACTTCCTTCACTTCGGTTCCTTCACTTGGGAACGACAATGGACACTTGTTGCTTCGCGGTGCCTCCCCGGCGGTTCGAGCCAATGACGGTAATCGTATGCTGGCCAGGCTCGAGGGGTTCGGTGAAGTGCCGGAAGCTCCCATCATGCGAAATGTTGGCAACGGGTTGTCCATTAATAATGAGCGCGGCGCCCGGCTCGGTGCGGCCGATAATTTCCGCGACGCGGCCGTGAATCTGCGTGCCCTCCACTTCCAGCATCATCTCCTGGGTTTTGCCCTGCGCCACCAGCGAGAACTTAAAGGTTTCGCTGAATTCGCTGGTCTGCTTCTTGGCGTCGGAAGCGGTGACGTTCCAAAAATAATCACCGGGATCGAAGCCGGAAAGATCGGTGCTGTTGCCCGCGACCTTCACTTCCTTGACGGTCTTGGTAAACATTGTCGTGGTGCTCACGCGCAGCGTATAGGAAATGGCTTCCTGAATCGATTTCCACTCGAAATGCACGGGCGTAATCTTCGGATTCTCGCCGATGATGGGAGCGAGATTGAGCGGAGCGACCAGTTCGGGCGGCGCAAGCACATTTGATTTCTGCGTGGGGCCGCCGCTGGCGAAGCTGACTTTTTCCCATTGCGCGAGTTCGATTTTCTCCTGGCCGCGCTGCACCTGTGCGGTGCCAGAATTGACGATGAACTCATGCTCGTTCTTTTGCGGATCGTTCTTGATGGATGCGCGGCTGTTCTGCTGCACCAGCGCGGTGGCGTCTTCCATGTTGACGGCGGCTTTCGAATCGGGCGATGTCCAACTCGGCGTGGCCAGGTCCACCGCGCCGGTGTTGATGCGCACCGCGGTGTTCGAGCGGTCGCGGGTGACGTCGTTCTGTTCGACGGTAACCAGCGTATCCGGTTTCACGGTGTATTCCGTGCCGTCGGCGAAGGTGATGCGCGCCGCGCCATCCGAGGCGGTTTGGATCAGATCGCCCTTGTCGAGGGAGGTGTGATAATCGGCCTCGGCCCACTGCACCGAGTTCACCTTCTTCACCTGCACCTTGCCATCGAGATTTACGAATTTCGCCTGGGTTTGCGTTAGCGGAGCGTTTTCAGAGTCCGTGGTTCCAATGGCCGTGGAGACTTTCTGAAGCGCGGCGGAATACCAATCGGGTACCACCAAGTAAAACCCCGCGAAAATGATGGTGGAAATCAGGAGTATGTAGACGGCCACGGTTTTGTAGGTAACCGCATGCCAATAGACTTCGACCCTGTGGATCTTCGGCTGCGCCGCCGGGCGGTTCGCGTCGTTGGGTGTTTGTGTGTTCACGAGTGTAATTGTGGCTTAAGCTCCAATCTTGCAATTTAACACAGCAGTTTGCGAACGAACAGCGTACGGCGTACGGCGGTAGTCAAACTGCAAATAGCCGCTGCGCACCGGGATGTGCAGCGCGCAGCCTGGCAATGCTTTACGGGACCGGTGATTCAGGATGGCGGAGAAAATAGCGCGGCTTATCGACGACCGCGGGGACCGCGACGTCAAAAAAGCCGACCATCATCTCATCGTAGGTTTGCTCACCCCAGCGGACGGCGGCATGGGGGTCAGGATTGTGCGGATTGTTGCGCGAATTGTCGAAGTGCGCGACGGCCTGGAGTTGCGTGCCGGCCATCAGGAAGCGCGGTTCGGCGAGGCGGTAACTCATCTGCCAGTGGAAGTGATAATTCACCTTCAAGAGTGGTTCAAGCGTTTTGTCCGCGCGGATAATGTTGTATTCGAAGCGCTTTCCGCGCAGATGCATGTGCGGAAAGAAGCTAAGAAGCGTGGCGTCGTTCGGAAGTGTGCCGCGCGCTTCCACGCGAAAATCCGGCGCGCCCGGCGGAATAACGAAGTGGTCGTTGGTAAGCTGCAGCGTGAGAACGCGCAGTTGCGGCGGATCTTTGGAAAAAATCAGCCCGACGCTGGTCTGGTCTGCGCCAGGCCGGCCGTTCGTGGTGTAGTGCAATTGGAAAACAAGATCCGAGCCCGCGGGAATAAATTTCGCCATGGTGGCGGGCCACTCATCCGGCGAGCTTCCCGGTGCATAGACGAGGAGGATGTCGTTGTCGGTCCAGTGTGCGTCGCGCTGGTCCTGCGGGTCGCTCAGGCTGGAAGCGGTGAAGGGAACGCCTACGGGAGCGTGACGCAGCCAGCTCGAACCGGGTGGCCGGACGAAAACGACGGCGTGATGCACGTTGCCGCGCAGGGATGGAAGAATCTCGGACATCCGCACCCAGCGGCCCTCAGTGAAATGCGTCGGGACGATCTCCGTCGTATAGGCGACCTCACCGGTTGCGGGTAACTCCACCGCCCGCGGCATTTTCAGAATTAAATCAGGTTGTGGAATCGTCCAGCCTTGCGCCCAGTGCAGCGGCGTGGGCGCATCCTTACGGTTGCCGGCGGGAGCTTCCGCAGCGGCCCAGGCAGCCAGCGTGGCGATTTCCTGCTCGTTCAGGGAAGGATCGTTTGAGAAGGGGACGCTCTGTGGCTCGGCGAACCACGGCGGCATGGTCTTATTTTGCACGGCAGTTCGCATGGCGACAGCGTATTTGCGGGTTTGCTCGAAAGTTTCCAGCGGCATGGGGGCCAAGCCTCCGGCGCGATGGCAAACCTGACAGTGCCGCTGAAGAATCGGCAGGACGTCGCGGTAAAAAGCCGGCGTCGAAGGAGCCTCCGCTTGCAGACCCAGCCGCTGACTCGCCAGCCGGATTGGGGCAAGGGAAAGCAGCGCCAGAAAAAGCCCGGCTTTTCCGAGGCCGATTTTGTTCTGCCCGCTCATCTGGCGCATTGGATGAAAACTGGCCCGCACGCGTTGGCCACCTTGCGGCCCTACGATTCTATTTGAGGACTGGGGCTGCAAGCCCTATAATCTTAAGTTTGTCCACTGACTTCGGGAGATACATGGAATGGCTGGCGCTTTCGAAAACAAGAAAACAGGCGTGCGCATCTTATTCGGTGTCTTGATTGGCATGATCGCCTTGAGCATGCTGCTGTATCTCGTTCCACAAGGGACGAACACCGGCGAGGCGTCCACGGACACGGTCGCCAAGGTTGGGGACCTGACGGTGACTTTGGCCGAGGTGCGCCAGCAGCTGAGCGAGATTCAGAAACGCAACCAGGTGCCCCGGCAGCTGGAGGGCTTGTATGCCGGGCAGATTCTGAACCAGCTGGTCTTTCAGAAAGAGATCGAGTACGAAGCCAAGCGCATGAACATCGCGGTTTCCGACAAAGAGCGAGCGGATCGCATCCGCCAATTCCTGCCCACGGCTTACAAAGGCGACACCTTCGTCGGCAGGGACGAGTACGCGGCGCAGGTGCAGCAGCGCTTTCAGATGACCGTGCAGGTATTTGAAGAACTCCTTCGCCAGAACCTCCTCGAAGAAAAATTCCGCAAACTGGTGACCGATGGAATCAGTACCGGGCCGGCGGAATTGCAGGATGAGTTCAGGTACCGCAACGAGAAGGTCAAACTGGACTACGCGCTCATCAAGCCGGAGGACCTGGAAGCGAAAATCTCGCCCGACGAAGCGGAAATCAAGGCGGCCTATGAGAAGAACAAGGCGAAGTATCAGGTGCTCGAGAAGCGCATCGTGCGCTATGCCCTGGTGGATACCAACCAGATCCGGCAGAACACGCAGATTTCCGACGACGAACTGAAGATCGCCTATCAACAGAATATTCAGCAGTTTCAGGTGCCCAATCGCGTGCACGTCCAGCACATCCTGTTGATGACCGCTGGCAAGACCGACGCCGAAGTGCAAGAGATCAAGAACAAAGCGGAAGACGTGCTGAAGCAAGCCAAGAAGGGCGGAAAATTCGAAGATTTGGCCAAAAAATATACCGAGGATCCGGGCTCCAAGGAGAAAGGCGGGGACTTGGGCTGGATCATCCAGGGACAGACAGTAAAGGAGTTCGAACAGACCGCATTTAGTCTGGACAAGGGCGCGATTTCCAACCTGGTGCGCACCCAATATGGCTTCCATATCATCAAGCTATTGGAGAAGGAAACCGCGCACACGAAGACACTGGACGAGGTCAAGGATTCCATCCGTGCGCCGCTGCAGTTGCAGAAGGCGGATAAGCTTGCGAGCGACGAAGCGGATCGGTTGTCGGCGGCGATTCGCCAGTCCAACAAGATCACTTTGGATGACCTAGCGCAGAAGTTTCACCTGATGGTCTCGGAGACGCGCCCGGTTGATGCCACGGACGCGCTGCTTGAACTTGGCAATTCAAAGGAAGTGAAGGACCAGATCATCCAGCTGCGGCGGGGCGAATTGAGTCTCCCAATTCGAACGGACCGGGGCTATGTGGTCGTTTCGGTAAAAGAGATACTGTCCGCGCACCAGGGCTCGCTGGAGGAATCACGCGAGCGGGTCGTGGCGGACCTGAAGCAACAGAAAGCCGCGGAACTTGCGCAAGCCAAGGCCGGAGAATTGGACAAGCGCGTCAATGCGGGCGAAAAGTTTGCCGCGGTGGCCAAGGCCCTGGGCTTGGAAGCGAAAACCAGCGACGCTTTTGCCCGCAACGGATCCATTGCCGGTGTAGGTAGCGGAAAGCAACTGGCGGTGGCGTTTCACATGAAGGTGGGAGATGTTGCCGCTCCCCTGAACCTGGGATCCAACTGGGTGGTCTACCGCGTCGCGGAAAAGACGGAAGCCAACCCCGCGGATTTTGAAAAACAGAAGAAGGACCTCACCGACCAAGTGCTCCAAAACAAGCGCAGCCTCGCGTTTGAAGCCTTCCGAACGGCCCTGGAGACCCGGCTGAAGCAGGAAGGAAAGCTGAAGCTGATGCCCGAAAAGATGAAGGGCTTCGGGAGTTTAAGCTAGCGTAAGTAGTTAAAAATAAAGACTTTATATTTTTTCGTGAGGTGGCTTGCCTTCTAGCCTTACCCTCGCTACCCTATTGGTGTCCCTAGCCGGGTCCTTCCGGGGGCAAAACACCTTATGTCATCACGACCTTCAACCGCACGAAACGGCTACCGTTGCAGCATGGAGCGCAATCAGATCGGCAAGTACTGTGTCCGGGTTCGGGTCCAGTATCCGCGGCATGCCTGGACGCTGGGAGTGTTCTTTCTGGCTTCCTCGTTTGACCGCGCGATGAAGAAGCTCGAGGAATCCCTGGATTTTCTCCAGCGCAACGAGGAAAAGTTGTGGTTCTGGGGTGTGGACCGCGCCGCGGATATGGGTTTTTCAGCGGAATTTCTGAAGGAAGCCGGATTGCATCTCGATCAGCGCACGGAGTTTCCGCGAAAGGCCACTAATCTCTCCTTGAAGCCGGAACGCGACGTGCCGGCCTTCGTTCTGGGACCTGTGCGCCGCGGGCTTGCCGAATCCGTGGAAGTAACGCGCAGCGTCGCCGCCGGCGACTGAACAACCCTAGCTACTGGACTGCCACCGAAAACAGAATCTGTTTGAAAGGACTCGTATGAGCTTGTGCGCGGAGCTAGGGCGCAGCTCGCCAGCGGCGACGGCTGAGATCGTTGCCTTTCTGATTGTAAGTTTGCGCAACAGGCTGGCAAGCAGACTATTGCAGGTTGAAATTGACGCCGATTGTATGGAAAAGGCCTCCCGTGTTGGCCTGTACGCTAACTCCAGTCTGGCCGGTTACAGCTACGTTGAGGCTTCCTTTGGTTTGGGAACCAGATGTACTTGAGTCTCCCGAGTACTGAGCCGTGATGGAGTGAACGCCAACCGAGAGATTGGTTAGCTGAAATTGTGCAACTCCACCCGCAACAGGACTGCTTACGGAAAAACCTTGGCTACCACCATCAATAGAAAATGTGACCGTTCCTCCCGGTGTTTTAGAGGAAGTGACGTTAGCACTCAGGTTGACGCTGCCACCAGAGATAGGACTTGAAGGGACCTTCACGCTGGAAACACTTAGAGTAATGGATGATGGCGCCGGCCCGCCGCCACCACCGCCCCCTCCTCCGGTCGATCCTCCACCGCAACCGGCGAAGCCAAGAAAAAGGGAGATGGCACAGGCAATTGTAGCCCCGAGAGCCAAACGACTGCGGCGCAGTCGGGCCGGAAGCAGGAAGAGAATAAGCAGGGTTAGGATTGAGGCTACCGGCAGTGGCCAAAAGAGCCGTGGCGGAAAGTAAGGAAGAGGAAGCTGCAGGGGAGCGGAGCTGGTTGTGGTACTGGCAGAGGGCGCGAGAGTTGAAATCGTGAGAGTCGAAGCCGCCGCGTTGCCATTGCTGAGATTGACTGTGCTAGGCGAAAAACTGCATGAAATGCCGGGAGGTGTTCCATAGAGGCTCGGGGGAGGGCAGGCGAGGTTCACCGGGCTGGAAGAATTGCTTGTTGGAGTAACGGTGATGGTAACCGCGGAGGAATTACCAGCCACGATAGATGAGATGGGAAGATTTGCCGCAACGCTAAAATCGGGGATGTTCACGCTGACATCCAACAAGGCGCCGCTCTGGAAGTAGTTGGTGTCTCCCGCAAAGTTGGCCGTGTAAAACCCCGAGGATTGCGGAACCGTGGTAAGGGAGGCGCGCAGAGCCATGTTGCCGGAAAGATCGGTGAAGGGAGTATAGGTGACCGTTCCCGTAACCGGAATGTTGTTGAAGGAAAAGGTGACCGACTGGCCCATGGCAGGGCCTTGCGAGACAGTGGAATCCACAACGGCTGCGAGAGTGATACTCGTGCCGTACTGGACATTAGTGGAATCAGCTGAAAGCGTGGTCGTAGTGCCGTAGAAAACGCGAATGGTCATGGGAAAGGTGTTGGACGGAGCGTAGTTGGCGTCACCAGTGAATTTGACATTATAGGTGTGGGTTCCAGCCGTTGCCTGGTTGATATTGAAAATGGGTTGGAGAGAAGCACCAAAGCCGGCGCCACCAGCAAAGCCTCCGCATTGGACAGGGCTCGGCAGCTGAGTCGCCCCGTCAAAAATCGAAACATTGCAGCTCGGCATAACACCAGAACTCTGTGTCCTAAGAATGGTATTGAATCCGAAAGGCGTTGCTACTTGAGAGGGCCCCGGCGGGTTGCCTGCAACCATCGTGGTTGGCGCTGGCGTGACCGTGAGCGTGTCGGTCGAGGAATTGCTTGCCTGGTAGCTGCTGTCGCCGCTGTACTGCGCGATCAGTGGATATGTTCCTCCGGTCAAGGTTGGATTTATATCTCGCGTGTACCCAGCGTCGTTCAGCGCGTAGATTCCGTTGGCACCATCCACACCTATTCCATTGGCCGTCAGGGTGACCGTTCCCGTAGGACAGGTAAATTCGTTAACCATTTCACATGTCTGATTCGGGGGGCCAGATGGACTCGCCACACCAGCGGCATTTGTCACATACATGCGAATTCGATAGGGCGAACCGTAGGGTACAGAATTCGTATTCCCGCTAATTAATTTACCGGTGTGAATATCGTATAGCGGTACC
>JBGOTL010000124.1:0-10223 GCA_041476465.1 Candidatus Acidiferrum sp.
AGGGCGATGTTATTTCCCCCGACCAGTACATCCCCGGAAGGCGTGGCGATGTGCACGACGGAGTCTTCCGCCTTGGCGTCGCGGCTGACCAGTTTGTAGGGCTTGCTGACGGGGATGCATTCGACGACGCCGGGGAGCGATTCCAGTACGCCAAGATCAACGGCGCCCTTGTTTCCAGTGATGCCGATGGCGGTGCGGATCGCGCCTGGGATGGGATGGGCCTTGAGGCCGAGGCTCTCGATGCGCTGGCAAACGGCGCGGACTTGCTCTTCGGTGGCATGGGACTGCATGACGACCAGCATGGACGGCTCCCCCAGGGCGTTACGGACGACCCAGTGTAAGGCATTCCGGCGCGGCGCGGCAAATTGCGGCGGCTGAAGGAGATAGCGCGTGTGTTAGAATAGATGGTTTATGACGGAAAGAAATTTCACATTGGGCATCCCTGAACAGCCTCTTACGCGCACCAGCGAATTCGACCCGGAAGACGAATACCGCCCGGAACCTGAACCCGAAATCTTGCCCCCATCGTGGATGGATGGCAGCGCGCGCATCGGGATTCACACCTCGATTGCAGGGAGCTACCTGAACGCGCTGGAATCGGCGTGCAGGCTGGGCTGCAACGCGCTGCAGATTTTTTCCGCAAGCCCGCGGATGTGGCAGGGCGGCTCGGCGCGAATTTCCGAAGTGGATGGCAAAGCGTTTCGCGCGCGTCGCGAAGAGCTGCGGCTTGGGCCGCTGGTGATCCATGCGAATTACCTGATCAATCTGGCGTCGGTGCAGACCATGCTGCGGACGCGGTCGATCCAGGCGTTTCACGATGAATTGGTGCGCGGCGTGGCGCTAGGCGCGGACTTTTTGGTGGTGCACCCGGGCTCGCGCGGGGAAGGGACGCCGGAGCAAGCGGTGGCCAACGTTGTGGAGTCTGTGAAACAGGCGGCGAAGCGGACGCAACTCGGCGGCCTGCGGATTTTGATCGAAAACACAGCCGGCATGGGGACAGCGGTAGGCTGGCGGCTGGAAGAGGTCGCGGAAATGGTGCACCGGCTCAAAAGTTTGCGGGCGGGTGCTTGTCTGGATACCGCGCATCTTTTTGCGGCGGGATACGACATCAAGAGCGAGAGCGGCCTGGCCTCAACGATCATGCAGATCGACGAAACGATTGGCCTGGAGAATGTTCCGGTATTTCACGTGAATGATTCGAAGATTCCGCTGGGCGGGCGTGTGGACCGGCATGAGCACCTCGGCGAAGGGAAGATTGGCGCGCAAGCGTTTGAGAGGATCTTCCGGCACCCGCGGCTAAGTTCATCGGGTCCAGCGGGATTGCCGGGGCGGGCGTTCCTCTTGGAGACGCCCATCGAGGAGCCGGGAGATGACCGGCGCAACGTGGCCAGGCTTTGGGAATTGGCGGGCTTGAAGGAGCAGGCGCCGGCGGCAGAGAAGGGTTATTCGATGCTGACGGCAGCCGCAAAGAAAAAGATGGCCGCGCAGAATCCGCAGAATAGGAATAAAAGCACAAGAACAAAGAGCGCAAAGCCGAAGAAAACGGCGCGCAAGGCCAAGAAGGCGACCAAGAGGGGATAACGAGTCGTGGGGGACTATAACCCGCAGAGCGTCGAAGCGAAGTGGCAAAAGCGCTGGGAAGAAGCGCGCGTCTTCGAGACGGAAGCAGACCCCGCGAAACCAAAATACTACGTGCTGGAAATGCTGCCGTATCCCTCGGGAACGCTGCACATGGGCCACATGCGCAATTACACGATTGGCGATGTGGTGGCGCGCGTGAAGCGCATGCGCGGGTTCAACGTGATGCACCCCATGGGCTGGGACGCGTTTGGACTGCCTGCGGAAAATGCCGCGATCCAGAATAATACTCACCCGCGGACCTGGACCAACAACAACATTACGGAGTTTCAGAGGGTGTTGCGGCGCTTCGGGTTCAGCTACGACTGGCGGCGCGAGATTTCCACCTGCGAACCGGAGTATTACCGGTGGAACCAGTGGTTTTTCCTACGCATGCTGGAGCGCGGGCTGGCTTACCGGAAGAAGAGCCGCGTCAACTGGTGCCCGAAGTGCGCCACGGTGTTGGCGAACGAGCAGGTGATCAACGGCGGCTACTGCTGGCGGCATGAGGACACGCTGGTGGAGGCCCGGGAAATTGACCAATGGTTCCTTAAGACGACGGCGTATGCCGATCAGCTGCTCGATGATCTGAAATTGCTTGAGGGTGGCTGGCCGGAGCGGGTCATCACCATGCAGAGGAACTGGATTGGCAAATCGCAGGGCGCGTTCGTGAATTTTGAGGTATTGAATTATCTCGGCGCTTCAATCGAAGTCTTCACGACTCGCATCGACACGATTTATGGCGCGACCGCGATTATCCTCGCGGCCAATCATCCCCTGATGCCTCAACTCCTTGCGGGTGCGCCAGACCAGCCTCAGCGCTTGCAAGAGCTTAGTGCACTAAAGGACCGTATCAAGAGGCAATCGACCAAGGCCGAAGACCTTGCGACGATGGAAAAGGTAGGTTTCTATACTGGACGCGACGCGGTCAATCCGTTCAACTCTGAACGAATTCCAATTTGGGCCGCGAATTTTGTCTTAGCCGAATACGGTGCGGGTGCCGTGATGTGCGTACCCGCACACGACCAAAGGGATTTTGAGTTTTGTCGGAAGTACGGTCTGCCCGTGCGCGTAGTCGTGCAACCACTCGAAGGCGAACCGATCGATTCCGAGAGAATGACGGTTGCCTTCGACGAGCACCAGCATGGCAAACTGGTCAATTCCGGTTCCTACGATGGCCTCAGCCCAGAGGTTGCAATTGAGCGGATGGTTAGTTTTGCCGAAGAAAGGAAATTCGGTAAGAGCAAGACGATCTTTCGCCTCAGAGACTGGGGCATCTCCCGCCAGCGCTACTGGGGCACTCCTATTCCCGTTGTATATTGCCAAGAGCACGGCGTGCAAGCCGTCGCGGACAAAGACCTGCCCGTCCTGCTACCGCCTAATCCCAAACTCACTGGCGAAGGCGAATCCCCACTGGCGGCCACGCCGGAATTCGTGAACACTAGTTGCCCGAAGTGCGGCGGGCCTGCGCGGCGCGAGACGGATACCATGGACACCTTTGTCGATTCGTCCTGGTATTTCTACCGCTACTGCGATCCGCGAAATGACAAAGCGCCTTACGATTCCACCAAAGTCGCCTACTGGTTCCCGATCGATCAGTACATCGGCGGAATCACGCACGCCATTCTGCACCTGCTCTACTCTCGATTTTGGTGCAAGGTGATGCGCGACCTCGGCTTGATCCAGCACAGCGAGCCGATTCAACGCCTCTTCACGCAGGGCATGGTGCAAAAGGGCGGCGTGGCCATGTCCAAGTCCAGGGGCAATGTCGTCGGCGCGGAAGAGATGGCGCAGAAGTATGGGGCGGACACCGGTCGGCTTTATACGTTGTTCGCGGCGCCGCCTGAAAAAGATCTGGAGTGGAGCGAGGAGAGCATCGAAGGTTCCTGGCGGTTCCTGAATCGCGTTTTTCGTCTCGTAGAGCGCAACGCCGAGCGCGTGCGCGGGGTCAAGAGCGGAAACATGGATGGCGCGAGCGCGACGGAAAAAGAAAAGAAACTGCTGCGCAAGGCGCATCAGACTTTGCGCCGCGTGACCCAGGACTTCGAGACCCGCTGGCACTTTAATTCCGCGATCGCGCAAGTGATGGAGCTGGTGAACGAAATTCAGTCCGCGGAGCCGCTTGGGGAAGGGGTACGCCCGGAAGTGCGCAAGGAAGTGCTGGAGCTGGTAACGTTGATGCTGGCCCCGATGACGCCGCATATTGCGGAAGAGCTTTGGGAGATGCTAGGGCATGCGGACGGGTTGTGGACAGTGGGGTGGCCGGCGTTCAAGGAAGAACTGGCCCGCGATGAAGAAGTGGAAGTGGTAGTGCAAGTGAACGGGCGCGTGCGCGGAAAAGTGAAAGTTGCCGTGGGCACGGGCGAAGACGAGCTTGTAACGCAGGCACAAGCGGATGCGGGAGTTGCCGGGCATCTGGCGGGGAAGCGCGTCGTGAGAAAAATCTTCGTGCCCAATAAACTTTTGAACATCGTTGTCGCGGGCTGAGGTGCACACTATCGAATCAGGGGTAGGTGCCCCACCCTCGGTTTTTAAGGGTGGGAGTTTTGGAATTCAGAAGTATTAGTCGGCGAGATTCCTTTGGCAGAACTCGGGGGACCGGATGGCAACGGGAGCTACGATGAAGGAGCACAGCATAACTCAGTCCGAACGCGGTGGCGTCGCGGTTCTCGATTTCGGCGGCCAGTATACGCAGCTGATTGCGCGCCGCATCCGCGAACAGCAGGTATTTTCCGCTGTTCTGCCGTGCTCGGCGCCGGTGGAAGAAATCCTGAAGCTGGAACCCAGCGGCATCGTGCTTTCGGGCGGGCCAAGCTCGGTCTACGACACGGACGCGCCGAAGTGCGATCCCAGGGTGCTAGCGCTGGGCATCCCGGTTCTCGGAATTTGTTACGGCATGCAGTGGATTACGCATACCCTCGGCGGCAAAGTGGAAAAGGCCGAGCGACGCGAGTATGGCCGCGCACAGCTCAACATCGAGAGCGGCCCGGGCGCGACGAGCAAGTCAGAACTTTTTGAAGGTGTACCCGCATCCTTGCGCGTTTGGAACAGCCACGGAGATCATGTTCTCGCGCTGCCACCTGGATTTCGCACCATCGGGCGAACCGAAAATGCCGTCTCCGCGGTCGAAGATCCGCAGCGAAAGATTTATGCTGTGGAATTTCACCCCGAAGTGAACCACACCGAACGTGGCACTGAATTGCTGCGCAATTTTCTATTCCGCGTGTGCAAAGCCAAGCCGAAATGGAGCGGCGCGGCGTTCATCGAAGAGACCACAGAAGCTATTCGCAGCAAGGTGGGCTCGCACAGGGCCATTTGCGCTTTGAGCGGAGGAGTGGACTCCACGGTGGCGGCGGTGCTGGTGCACCGCGCCATGGGCGACCGGCTGACCAACATTTTCGTGAATACCGGCATGCTGCGGAAGAACGAGTTTGCCGACACGCTGGAAATGCTGCGGGACCGCTTGAAACTTCGTGTGATTGGCGTGGACGCATCGGAGCGATTCCTCAAGAAATTACAAGGGGTGACGGACCCGGAAGAAAAACGTAAGCGCATCGGCGGCGAATTCATCGCCGTTTTCGCCGAAGAAGCGCAAAAATTGCAGAAGGGCGAAGCCCACGGTGACATCAAGTATCTCGTCCAGGGAACGCTCTATCCGGACGTGATCGAGTCGGTTTCGGTGAAGGGGCCATCAGCCACCATCAAGTCGCACCACAACGTGGGCGGGCTGCCGGAGAACATGCCGTTTTCTCTGATTGAGCCGTTGCGCGACCTGTTTAAAGATGAAGTCCGGCGTATCGGGAAGAATCTTGGCCTGCCCGGTGAGATTCTTTCGAAACACCCGTTTCCGGGACCCGGGCTGGCGGTACGGCTCCTGGGAGAGATCACCCGCGAGCATCTAAAAACACTCCAGGAGGCCGATGCGATTGTGGTGGAGGAGATCCGGCGGGCCGGGCTGTATGAGAAGGTTTGGCAGGCATTCGCCGTGCTCCTTCCCATTCGCAGCGTCGGGGTCATGGGCGATGGCCGCACCTATGGACTCACCATCGTCGTCCGCGTGGTGGAGTCTGAAGATGCCATGACCGCGGATTGGGTGCGTCTGCCTGGCGATGTACTGCAACGCATGTCCACGCGAATCGTAAATGAGGTTTCCGGGGTCACTCGGGTGGTCTACGATATCAGTTCCAAGCCGCCAAGCACGATCGAGTGGGAATAGGCGGCTGGCGCTAAAGCCGTGGGAGCAGCGAGCGTATTTTCCTCAGGACGGTCGACCTTCGCCCTGGGGAGAAGTTCCGGGCGGGGCTTAGCGCAAGAAAAACCGCGCGGCACTATGAGCGCGGTTTTTTTGCCGAATCGTATTCTTTGCGCAACAACTACAGAAGAAGAGGGATTGCAGAACTAGCGGTTGGCCATTTTCTGGGCCATGTACAAAACCAGTTTGCGATCTTCTTCATCTGCTTTGCTCAACAGGCGGCGAAGCTTGTTGAGGTAGCGCGCGTCCTTGCCGGTGCTGCCCCAGGCGATGTCGTCGGACGACTTGCGCTTGGGGAGGTTTGGCAGTTGTGGCGGCTCTTCGCCGTCGTAGAAGAGTTGATAGAGTGGGCACTCGAGAGCACGAGCCAGTTTTTCCAGCGTTTCGATGGCCGGAACCGTATGGCCATTTTCCACGCGGGAAATATAGCAGCGGAGCAAACCGGTGCGCTTTTCGATGTCGCCCTGGGATAGTTTCTTTTCTTCGCGGAGTGCGCGAAGGCGGTCGCCTATAATCATGTTTTCATTATTCCATGTTCAGTAAGTTGCAAGCAAGTACAAACTTGCTTGTTATGCGATGGAACGAATGTAGCAGAATTGGGGTAGTAAAGAAAGATAGGCGTAACCAGAATCCCATGGCTCGCGTCCCAAAAGCAGAGGTGCGGGACCTGCCCCCCGCGGCGCCAGGGAAAGACCGTGCCGCCATCACGGGGGTCGCTGACCGTGAACTAGTGTGCCGCGCCCAAGCGCAGGATAAGGCGGCGTTTGAGGAGCTTATCCGCCGGCACCAGAACCGGGTATTTGCCGTGGCCGGAGGCATCCTGCGCCGCCGGGAGGACGTGGAAGACATCGCCCAGCAGGTCTTCGTTAAGGCGTATTTCTCGCTGAAGCGCTTTGACCAGCGGGCGGCGTTTACGACCTGGCTGTACAAGATCACCGTGAACGAATGCTGGGATCTTCTGCGCAAGCGCAAGGTTCGCCCGTTGGTCTATGAAGCGGAACTCAGTGAAGAGCAAGGGCGGCAATACATCGCGGCGGGAGCGCGCGGCGCCGAAGTTCCGGATGTGAGCGAGCGGCTGGCCGCTAGGCAGCGCGTCGAGCGGCTGCTCGAAGGCTTGGAGGAGCGCGACCGCCTGATGCTGATCCTGAAAGAAGTGGAAGGATTCTCGATCGAGGAGATTGCGGAGATCATGGATTTAAACGGAAATACGGTGAAGGTGCGGCTATTTCGCGCACGGCGCAAAATCACCGAAAAGACGCGCCGTCGCGGGGACTAAGCAATGAAGCCGGGAATCAAGTGAGGAGGCGGGTATGTGGAACCTGCTGAGTGCACGGAAAAAAGACTGCATCCGGTTTCTGGAGCAGCTTGAAGCGACGGCGGACAAAGCGCCAGGTGATGTGACGCCGGAAGAGTTGCTGGCGGCATTGCCGTCCGGAATGCGTGAACACGCGGCGCTCTGTGGGAACTGCCGCACCGCGGGGGATGATTTGCTCGCCACCAGAAGCGTCCTCGAAACGCTGCCGTCCATCGCGCGCAAGGAAAATCCCTGGTTTGCACCGCGCATAATGGCAAGGATTGCCGAACAGGAAAGGGATTTGGAGACCGGCAATCCGACCTGGAGAGCGGTGCCGAAGCTGGCTTCGCGTCTGGCGGGGATCGCGGCCGTTTTTCTGCTTTTGGCGAGTACCTGGTTGGTACGCCGAGCTCCGAACCCGCGACCCACGCCTGCCCAGGCTGCGGTCGAAGGGTTATTTGAAACTTCGCCTGCTCCAGCAGGCCACGAAGATGTTCTGATTAGCGTCCTTGTGAGGGACAAATGAACGGGGAGTCTCCTCGCCGCAAGGCAGCTGTCTGGGTCGGCGCCGTATTTCTGCTGGGTGCGGCGCTCGGCGGTGTGCTGGGTTATGGGTATGCAGTTCATAAACGCCCGGGCAGCGGCGCCCCAAGGACGGAAGAAGCCCGGCGGGCGCAGCGGGCGGATCAACTTACGCGCGAAGTCGGCCTCAGCACCGGCCAGCGGCAGAAACTCGACGCGATTATCGCCAACACCCACGCCCAAATGAAGGGCATTCACCAGCAGGCCGACTTGCAGATCGACGAAGCTCGCCAGAAGGCCCGCAACCAGATCCGGGCTATCCTTACGCCAGAGCAAATACCAAAGTTTGAGGAATTCGTCCGAAGACTGGACGAAGAAAGAAAGCGTAACTCGCAGTAGATTATTTCCAGCGGGAGATTTCTCTAAACCTTCACGATTAGTTTGCCGATGTTTCCGCCGGTGAAAAGCATATTGATGGCTTCCGGAGCCTTTTCCAGGCCTTCGACGATGGTTTCCCGGTCCTTCAGCTTGCCGAACATTTTCCATTGGCCAAGTTGTGTGGCCGCCTCCATGAAGCGCGAGGCATAGTCGAGCACAATGAAGCCCTGCACCTTCAATCGTTTGATCAACACCGTGCCGAAACTGGCCAGCCCTGGATCTTCCTTCGTATAGCCGGAGATCAGCCCACAGACGATGACTCGGCCATGGAGATTCATAAGGTTCAAGACCGTGTGCATGACCTCGCCGCCCACGTTCTCGAAATTAATGTCAATGCCTTTAGGGCACGCGGCAGCCAGCTTTTCTTTCCAGTCTGCTTGCTTGTAGTTGATGGTGGCGTCGAAGCCGAGTTCATTCTTAATCCAGGCGCATTTTTCGTCGCTCCCGGCGATGCCGACCACTCGGCAGCCGTGAATCTTGCCGATTTGCCCGACGATGCTGCCGGTAGCGCCCGCGGCCGCGGAAACGACGAGTGTCTCGCCTTTCTTTGCTTGCGCGATCTCCATACCAAAAAACGCCGTAACTCCGTTGATGCCGAGCACGCCGAGGAAGGCCGTGTCTGAAATGAATGGAATCTTGGGAACTTTTTGGAAGGAGCGCTTATCCGCGGCATCAACTACCACATACTCCTGCAGGCCGGTGAACCCCGAGACGCGGTCGCCAGTCTTGTAGTCGGGGTGGCGGGACTCGACAATTTCCGCGAAGCCGAGCGAGCGCATCACTTCGCCGATGGCTACCGGTGGCAAGTACTGGGGGATGTCGGCCATCCAGATGCGCATGGTCGGATCGATCGAAAGATACTTCACACGCGCGAGCGCCTGACCTTCACCAACTGACGGGATGGGCGACTCGGTGAGTTGCAGGTCGCCGGGCGCAAGCAGCCCTTTTGGGCGCGATCTAAGGCGAAGCTGGCGGTTGATGTCGGGCACGTTAGAAGGGAATGTCCTCGTCGGAGATTTCCGGGCCGCTCGAGGCTGGAGCACCACCGCCGAAAGCGTCATCGGCTGTTGGGGCGGCGTGCTCGAACTCGTCACCACCGCCGCCGCTGCGTGCCGCGCCGCCGCCGGTTCCTGTCTCACCGCTGGAGCCGCCGTCACCACGGCCACCAACGAAGCGAAAGTCGTTAGCCACAATCTCAAAGCTGGTGCGCTTCTGGCCTTCTTTGTCCTGCCATTCGCGGGACTGAATTTTGCCTTCGAGGTAAATGAGCGCGCCCTTCTTCAAGTATTGCTGCGCAAATTCAGCTTGTTTGCGCCACGCAACGATTTTATGCCACTCCGTACGTTTCTGACGTTCGCCATTGCGGTCTTTGTAGGACTCGTCGGTGGCGATAGAAAAATTCGCGACAGCCTGTCCACCGCTGG
This sequence comes from Candidatus Acidiferrum sp., assembly GCA_041476465.1. Lineage (GTDB taxonomy): Bacteria > Acidobacteriota > Terriglobia > Acidiferrales > UBA7541 > Acidiferrum. Next base: position 9,548 of record JBGOTL010000124.1, read on the forward strand.
TGTATCGAATTTCGGGATCGCGGCCCAAGCGGCCGACGAGAATGACTTTATTGACGGACATAAATTCCCCCTAATGGGAGCACGATAGCACGCGGGCAAGGAAAAGAAAAACGGAGCGGGGAGTCGGGATAACGGAACCAAGCTGCCGGGCTACAACGGCGAGGAAGGCTGGAGAAGGTGGAGGACGGCGCGGGCTGAAGACTGCGCTACTGCACGGCGCTTGTGGGTATCCCTAATTCCTTCAGCTTGGAGCGGGCGCGACGTTCTTCCTCGGTGCCGGGGAAGCGCCGGACGACCTCGCGAAGTTCGCGGATGGCGGAATTCTTCTGGCCGAGCTCGATGAGCGCCATGCCTTTCTTGAGGCGTGCGGGGGCCAGCTTAAAACTCTTGGGGTAATTGATGAGAACTTTGTCGTATTCGCCGACGGCCTGGCCATAGCTTTTCTGCGAGTAGGCGATTTCGCCCAGATAAAACTGAGCGTTGGAGGCCAGGTCGGTGTCCCCGTAAAACTTCAGATAGTCCTGAAATTCGGAGCGCGCGAGATCGTACTTGCCGCTGGTGATGTCGCGCAGCCCGTTGGAATAAAGCGTGTCGGCGGAAGGCGCCGGCCCGGAGGGGGCAGCGTTGCTCGCTGCTGGTGCAACGGTTCCTGGATTCGCGGCCGCACCGCCACCGC
>JBGOTL010000125.1:0-10106 GCA_041476465.1 Candidatus Acidiferrum sp.
CCTGCAGCGCGACGACATTTGGCTTCAGGACGTCAACGGAAAGCGCCGCCGTCTCCTGCTCGGAGAAAAATTCCTGCGTGGCAACCTGCCGTTCACCTACGCTGTCGATTTCTTTCGCTGGTCGCCGAATGGCCGCATGATTCTGGTGCAACTGTTCACCACCTCCGTTGTGGATGACAGCGGCGGGACCGAAGACGCCATGATGACTCTGTTTCTGGAGGATGGAGGCAAGGAGATCCGCATCAGTGGCGGTGACACCGTCATCAAAGGCGCCGAGGACGCTTCCTGGCTCCTCGACAATTTCACGGTCGTGTACCTGACGGAAGAGGTTAGACCGCGGACACTTTTCTCATTTCACTCGGCCAAGCTTGCCAGCAGCCCCGCCGGCAAAGTCTTCGAGGGCCGCACGTTTCTTGCCGCCGACGCTGTCCCGCACAGTAACATCGCCATCGCCGTCGAACAGGCGCAAAATCTTTCGGGTCCCCCGCGATTGCAGCGCCTCGACCTTTTCACCCAAGAGGATAAGGAACTCGCCACGCTCGACAGTTACGTCACTGGCCTATCTGTTTCCCCGAGCGGAAAGCGAGCCGCCTACTTCATAGATAAGGAAGTCCTCGAAGTTCGCGACCTCACTGCGCCTAATCGTATTGCGCGCCTTCGCATCGGCCTTGGCCCATTTCAATGGGCGCCCGGCGAAAATAGCATTCTTCTGAAGCGCGCAACGGAAAGAAAATCCGGCGATATCGTGTGGATCGATATCCCCCCGCTTACCGCGCCGTCGGCCGACAAGGACCTTGCTGTCATTCAGCCGGCGCCTCAGCCTGTTCTTCGCGGTCTCAGCTTTCGTGATTTTGCCATCTCGCCCGACGGACGCTTCCTGGCCGTTAGCCCGCCAGGAAAGCATAATCTCCTCATTTTCCCGATGCCTTCGCGCTGAAGCCCTTGTCGCAAGTTGCAGGCGTTGCGGCTACTGCGCGTACCTTTTGAAAAAACTTTCCGCCTTCCATTGTGGACGTTGCGCTGCATTCGCCACGCGCAATGCCAGCTTTCCGAGGATGGCATTGAACTGCGCCGCGCCCTCCAGGTCCACCGGTTGGTTCACGTCGTCCGCCGGACCGTGATATCTCTCCTTATACCAATCGTTGAAAAGCTTCTCCTCGGGCGTTCCTGGCAGCCAGCCAAATTTGAATGCCAGCGCCGGAACCCCCTGCCGGATAAAACTGTACTGGTCGCTGCGGATGAACCGGTTGTGGTCCGGCTGCTTGTCCGCTTGCACTTGTATGCCCGTCGTCTCGCACACCGCGCGGATATCGTCCCCCAGCGTGGATTCCCCCAGCCCCTGTACCTCAAGATACTTCAGTGAAAAAAGCGGCAGAAACATATCCATGTTCAGGTCCGCCACAATGCTCTTGGCATCGACGGTGGGATGCTTCGCAAAATATTCCGAGCCCAGCAAACCTTTCTCCTCCGCGGTCACCGCCAGAAACATGATCGACCGTTTGGGTTTTGCGCCGGACTCCTTCATCGCGCGCGCCACTTCCAGCAAGGATGCGATTCCGGAAGCGTCATCCATCGCGCCGTTGTAAATTTTGTCGCCGTTCACCGCCTCGCCAATTCCCAGATGATCCAGGTGCGCGCTGATCACCACAGTTTCCTTGCCCAGCACCGCATCACCCCCTGGCAGCACCCCGGCAAGGTTTTCGGACTTGATTTGCCAGCGCTTCACACCTATTTTCGCCCGTATCTTCCCCGCCAACGGAAAATGTGGCAGCGGCTTTTCCGCGGTCGACGCCTCCAGCACCTCCTTAAATGAGTGCCCGCTACCTATGAAAAACTCCTCGGCGTGCTCCGGATTGATGACCATCACAACTTTCGGCGATGGCGCAGCCGTGCCTCCGGCCTCCACAAGCTCCATCTTTGGCAGGAAGCGCGCTCCCGCCGTCCGAGACCACGGCACTTCCGCCGACTTCGGGTTGGGTATCACCGCATAGCCGATCGCTCCGGCCTTCGCCAGCGCCTTCCGGCGCTCCTCACTGGATTGGAAATGGGACTTGATGGGTCCCGGCATCGTGGCAGGCCCGCCAGTCAGGAAAACCGCGAGCTTCCCCTTCAAATTCTGCCCCGCGAAGTCGTCGTAGCTCAGCTCCGGGACTGCAAAGCCGTAACCAACAAACACCGCCTCGGCTTCCACCGAGTCCGCCACATTCTTTCCGGCCACGAAGAAAGCCTCATCGCCAAACTTCACCGCCTCGGTCTTGCCGTCGCGGAGCAGTTCCAATGAAGACCTGCTTTCTTCGAGCTGCGCGACGTCAAATTCCACAGGCTGCGCGAATCCGTTCACCCCCGCCGGCTGCAGCCCCGCATTCTTGAACTGTTCGATGACGTAAGCTGCCGCCTTCTCGAATCCCTCACTGCCTGTGTCGCGGCCTTCCAGCTTGTCATCCGCGAGGTACTGCACATGCCCCCACCAGCGCTTTCCGAGCGTTTGCCCATCCGGCCCCTGTCCCAGCGCCGAAATCCCGCCAAGAAAAAACAGGCAAACCCACAACCTCTTCGCGTCCTTCATCGAATTCTCCTTAAAAGGAATGCTGCCAGAGCGAACAGCCGAACTCAGGGGGCCAACGATCGAACTCTCTTTCGATGTTCAATGAAAATGCAAGCGTCTTCTACGACGGTGATACCAGCGGCGCGCCCCCGCTCCGCGGCTTCCGCATTCTCGATCCCCAGCTGCATCCAAATCGTCTTGGCCCCGGTGCGTATCGCGCTTTCTACCACCGGCGGAATATCCTCGGAGCGCCGGAAGATGTTTACAATATCAATTTTCCCCGGCACATCCTCCAGGCTGAAGTAACTCTTCTCGCCGAGCACTTCTGTCTCATTCGGATTCACGGGAATAATCCGGTAGCCCGCCACCTGCATGTAAGCAGAGACTTCGTAGCTCGGCCGTTCCGGATTCGATGACAGCCCCACCACGGCGATGGTTCTTGCAGTTCTCAGAATCTCGGCGATGGCATCGGCTGTCATCGTCAAGCCATCCGGCAGGTGAACCCTCATTCCTAACCAATCTCCCGCTTCACGGCGCGGCCCGGCCAAACGCGCGCCATGACCGCGACCAGCCTGTCATTTTCTTCCGCGCTGCCCACGGAGATGCGGATGGCTTCGGGAAAACCCATCCACCCGAGCGGCCTTACGATCACGCCGTGTTGCAGCAGCTCTTCGCAAAGCTGCTTCGCCTCTGGCCCCACCGTCAGGAATATAAAATTCGCTTCGCTGCGCACCGGTTGCAGTCCCAGTTCGCGCAATTGTTCAAACAAGCGCTTCCGCTCCGCGCAATTTGTTGTGATCGAGCGCTGCATATGTTCGTGATCGTCGAGCGCCGCGAACGCTGCTGCCTGCCCCACGCTGGTGATATTAAACGGCGTGCGAAGTTTGTTCATCACCGCCAACAACCCAGCCTGTCCGATCCCGTATCCCACTCGCAAACCTGCAAGCCCGTACACTTTCGAAAAAGTTCGCAGTATTAGTAAATTCTTCCTGGCGCGGAAAAGTTCCACCGATCGCGGCATGTCTTCGCGCTCCGCGTAGTGCAGGTAAGCCTCGTCCAGCGCCACCACAACATCCTCCGTCAGGCGGCCCAGGAAATCTTCCAGCTCCTTCATGCCAAAAGCAGTTCCTGTCGGATTGTTGGGGTTTGCAAGGTACACCAGCCGCGTCTCGCGCGTTACCGCCTCCGCCATGGCCGGCAAGTCAAACGTCCAATTGCGCAGCGGCACCCGCACTAGTTTCGCGCCGCTCGCACGGATCGCCACCGAAAACGGCGCGTAGCTTCCTTCCGCCGTCAATCCGCTTTTTCCTGGCCCCAGCAGCACTCGCGCCACCACGTCAATAATTTCGCTGGAACCCAGCCCCATGAATATTTCCTGTGATTCCACGCCGTGAATGTTTGCCAGCTTTTCACGCAGCCGGTGCGTCCCGCCGTCCGGATACCGGTGCGATTCGCCCAGGGCTTTCTTCACCGCCTCCATGGCCTTCGGTGAGGGCCCCAGCGGGTTTTCGTTCGAAGCCAGCTTAATCGCTCTAATTTTCAGCTCTTGTTCGACTTCTTCGATGGGTCTTCCAGGTTGATACACAGGCAAGCCGCGGAGGTAATCAGGGATCAACTCTTCGATCGCTCGGGTCATCACCGTTCCGTGTTCTTCATTCTAGGTTTCGTGTTGCCCGCTTTGCGGGCACCAAGAACGTTGACCGTCTTACGGTCACCAAGAACGTTGACCGTCTTACGGTCACCAAAAACCTTGACAGCCCGGCCGATCTGTTTCGGCGGTATTTTCAACGCCCTTCTCAATTCACTTACTTCTTTTTCATCCAGCAAGCGATACCGCCCCTGCGGCAGCCCTTCCAGGTTGAGCGGCCCTAGCCCAATTCGCTTCAGCTTCTCCACGGGATGCTTTTCGATCATCAGCACGCGTCGCAAATTATCTTTCTTGGAGTCCCGAAGCATCACCTCATACCAGAAATTCGCGGCATGTCCGCGCGCGGAATCTGGCTGGCGCACCGTGTGCATTCGCGCGCCCGCTAGCCGCCCCAGGCGCTCCAGGTCCGCCATCATCAGCATTCCTTTGATTTTTACGTGGTACACCTGCTGCAGGTTCTCCCAATTCTTCAGCATCTCCGCAGCCAGGTCGCCGTCGTTGGTCAGAAACATCACCCCGGAAGCAGCGTAGTCCAGCCGCCCTACGGGATAAACGCGTTCCGGCAAACCGCGCAGGCAATTGCGCAGCGTCTTGCGGCCTTCGGGGTCTGCCATCGTCGCCACCACTTCCACCGGCTTATTCAGCACCAGGTAGATGCGCCGCTCGTTCGCAGTAACCAGTTGGCCCGCCGCTTCGATCTTGTCCGTGGCCGCGTCCGCTTTGCTCCCCAGCTCGGTCACCACTCGCCCGTTTACGCGCACCTGTCCGCTCAGGATCAGTTTCTCCGCGTGGCGCCGTGACGCTATCCCCGCCCGCCCGATAATTTTCTGTAGTCTTTCCTGCATGTTCCACTTTTCTGTTTTGGGGCGGGGCTTGTTTACCCTGAGCACAGTCGAAGGGCCCCGCCTGCCTTCCGAGACGGGCGTCTTTCGCTTATCTCTCTTCTCTGTGATTCTCTGTGGCCTCTGCGTCTCTGCGTTAGATTCTTCTTCCTCTTCTTTTCATTCCCCCGCCGTCACCACTTTCGGTCCGTCACCGCTCTCCGGATCCGGCATCCCTTCATTGTTCGCCGCGGTCTCTTCCAGCAATTCCTCCCGCGCTTCCATTTCCGCAAGGTTCGTAGGGGCGGGGCTTGCCCCGCCCGCTCCGCTATTGCTGGTCGCGGACTCCCCGATCCTCGCCTCGTTCGTCTCTCCCTCTTCCGCTGACGCAAATCCTTCATCCGCACCCAGCGCTTCCCGCGCCAGCGCCTCGAACTCCTTCAAGCTCGGCAGCTCCTGCAAATCGCTCAAGCCGAACCGCATCAGGAATTCCTTCGACGTCTTGTACAAAATCGGCCGCCCCATCACTTCTTTTCGCCCCGCCGTGGTAATCAGCCGCTTGTCCAGCAGCGTGCTGAGCACGCCGGCCGCGTTCACGCCGCGAATCTCGGAAATCTCGGGCGACGTCACCGGCTGCTTATACGAAATGACCGCCAGCGTTTCCAGCGCGGGCATGCTCAGCCGCAACGGCGGCCGCAGGCTCTTGATGAATCTGCGAACCACATCGTGGTGCTGCGGTTTCGTATACATCTTGTAGCCGCCTGCCACCGCGCGTACCTCGGTCCCGCGCCCCTCGGACGCGTGGCTCGCCACCAGCTCATCGAGCGACGCCTGCACCGCCAGCTTTTCTTCGCCCAGCGCTCCCGCGAGCTGCTCGATCGTCGCCGGCTCGTCCGCCGCATAAATAATCGCTTCCAGTGCCGCTTTCCGTTCTTCGTTCGTCATAAGGTTTTTTTTCGTAGCGCGGTATCCCTGCCGGCTCTTTCCTTCTGTAGTGGCCGGTCTTTAGACCGGTTCTTTTTCTCCGTCCCACCCAGCAGTGTCATTCCGAGCTGTAGCTCGGGCCTTTAGGCCCGAGGAATCTGCTTTTTTCTTTCCTCTTCTCTGCGTTACCTCAGCGCCCTCTGCGTCTCTGCGTTATCTTTCCTCCTCGTTCCTGAGCTTATTTATACTCCTCATCGATCTGCTTGATTCCGCCGCTCTCATCAAACACCAGATCAAACATCTTATGCTTCCGCACCTGAATCTCTCCGAACTGCTTATCCTGCACCAGCGCCACCGCTTGCAGCTTCACCATCTCCAGCACCGCCAGAAACGCCACGATCATCGCGTGCCTCGAGGGGCATGCCTCAAAAAACTCAATCAGATTCACCATACTGCTTTCGCTCGCCAGGATCTGCCCGCGCAACTGTGCGATCATCTGCGCCACGGTGAACTGTTCGTGCCGCAACTCGATCCGCGAAACTTCCTTGCGCCGCTCCAAAACCTGCTGGAACACCCGCACTAAATCCACCAGCGAAACCACCAGGTCGCCGTCCGTGCCTTCGTCGTGGTAGAGCGACTTGTCCGGCTTGGACCACACGTTTTCTTCAATCTGCTGCTTCTGATACAAAAGCTGCGCCGCGCTTTTGAATTTTTCGTGCTCGACCAGCCGCTGCACCAGCTCCGCGCGCGGGTCGCCCGCCGCCTCTTCCGGCCCCGCCAGCGGATCCGGCGGCAGCAGCATCTTGCTCTTGATGTAGATCAGCGTCGCCGCCATGTAGATAAATTCCGCCGACACATCCACGTCCAGCTCTTCCAGCTTGTGCAGGTACTCCAGATATTGTGTGGTGATTTTCGAAATCTGTATGTCGTGGATATTCATCTTCTGCTGCTTGATCAAATCCAGCAGAAGGTCCAAGGGCCCTTCATACATCGGTATATTTATTTTGTACGGCGTCGCCATTCTTTCTTTTTCCTTACGTCGTTACTTCTTTACATCCTTACTTCGCTCTTTTTCTTCTCCCATCCAAACACCGATTCCCTCACTCTTTCCATCGTCCCCTGCGCCACCACCCGCGCCCTCTTCGACCCTGCATCCAAAATCTCTAACACGCGCTTCGGGTTCTTCTCATGCTCGACGCGCCGCTCCCGCACCGGCGCAATCCACTCAATCAAATGGTCCGCCATTTTCGCCTTGCACTCGATGCATCCAATTTCCGCGGTCCGGCAACCCTCCGCCGCCCACTTTAACGTATCCGGCGTCGAGAATAGTTTATGCCAGTCATACACCGGACACACGTCCGGATTTCCCGCATCCGTCCGCCGCTTCCGCGCCGGGTCCGTCACCATCACCTTGGTCTTCGCCCGAATCTCCGCATCCGTCTCGCTGAGCGTGATCGCATTCCCATAACTCTTCGACATCTTCCGCCCGTCGAGTCCCGGTATCCTCGGTGTCTTCGTCAGCATCACCTGTGGTTCAGTGAGGGCAGCCAAATTTCGGAAATACTGTGTTCCAGGGGGAAGCGAATTCATAAAGTTACTAACCCCTGCTTCCAAAACGTGATGCCGAAGCATCCTCTCTAATATTTCGTCCGCGTCTATCTCTGTTTCTCCCATCGGAACATTCTGCAACTTGACCTTACATGCGCTCAGAACCGAGTTGAATTCTTTGCGGTGTTCCGAACGAAACACCGTTCGATCGATTGAAAAGCCATAAAAAAAATTAAACCGCCGCACAATCTCCCGGCTCAACTCCACATGCGAAACCTGATCCTCGCCCACCGGCACAAACAGCGGTACACCTGCCTTGCCCGCGATAGCGGGTGAGCTATAAATCACAATGTCCGCCGTCTGCAGCACCGGATACCCCAGGAACCCATAATTGTGCAGGTCCCTGTCCTTCACATTCTCCAGCGCCTCTTTGTAGGTCGGAACCCGCTCCAGCCACCCCAGCGGCGTCACCATGGACAGCAGCAAATGCAATTCCGCATGCTCCGGCACCAGCGACTGCTGAAAAATCACGCTCTTCGCCGGATCGATCCCCGCGGCCAAATAGTCCGTCGCAATCTCAATGGTGTTCTGCGCCACCGCCGACGTATCCGCGTAATCGCTCGTCAGCGCGTGCCAATCCGCAATAAAGTAAAAACACTCAAACGCCGGATCGTTTTGCAACCGCACCCAATTCTGCAATGCTCCAAAATAATGCCCAATGTGCAGCCGCCCTGTTGGCCGCATCCCGCTGACGACTCGCTTTCTCACCGTGGTGCCTGTGGTCAAGTGCTGCTCCTCTTTCGTGTTGCGCCGCTTTGAAAAGTTTTCAGTTGTCAGTCCTTAGTTTTCAGTAAAAACTGGCACCGTTGAAAATTGTTCCGCAACTGAACACCGATTACTGAAAACCGTCTACTTCAACAACTCCCGCGCAATAATCATCCGCTGCACTTCGCTCGTCCCCTCGTAAATGGTAATCACCCGCGCATCGCGATACATCCGCTCCACATCCGTCTCCCGCGAATACCCCACGCTGCCATGCACCTGCACCGCCTTGGCGACCACGCGGTTCACCATCTCGCTGGCGTACAGCTTCGCCTTGGACGCCGCCGCCCCCATCCGTCCGCCCGAATCCTTCAGCCACGCCGCATAGTGCGTCAGCCCGCGAGCCGCCGCAATCTCCGTCTGCATATCCGCAATCATCCACTGGATCGCCTGAAACTCGCTGATCGTCTTCCCAAACGCGCGCCGCTGTTTCGCGTACTTCACCGACTCTTCCAGCGCACCCTGCGCCAATCCCACCGCCTGCGCCGCGATCCCGATGCGCCCGCCATCCAGCGCGTGCAGCGCAATCTTCAAGCCCTGCCCTTCTTCGCCCAGGCGGTTCTCCACCGGCACTTCGCAATCGTTCAGCAGAATCTCTACCGAGGGCGACGACCGCTGACCCATCTTATCCTCGTGCCGCCCCACGCGAAATCCCCGGAACCCCGGCTCCACCAGAAACGCCGTAATTCCTTTTCCACCAGCCGCTGGATCTGTTTTCGCAAAAACTATAAACACGCCGGCCACGCTGCCGTTCGTCACCCAGGTCTTTGCGCCGTTCAAGACATAGGAAGCTGAGGAAGTAGATGAGGTAGAGGATTTCAGAGTCGCCGTCGCTTGAATCCCCGCGGCGTCCGATCCCGCCGCCGCTTCGGTCAAGCAGAACGCGCCTAAAATTTCCCCGCTCGCCAGCCGCTTCAGATATTTTTTCTTCTGCGCGTCCGTCCCGAACTCCACGAGCGGCGCTTGCACCGCTGAATTCGTCACGCCCAGCGATGTGGACATGGCCACATCCACTCGCGCAACCTCTTCGAGCATCAGCACATAGGAAACGGTATCGAGCCCAGGCCCGCCCCATTCTTCCGGCGCCAGCATCCCGCAGCAGCCCAGCTCCGCGATTTTTCGAATCTCTTCGGCGGGAAAACGCTCCGCGCGGTCGCGCTCCTTCACCGACGGCTTCACTTCAGCCTCCATGAATTGGCGCACAGTGTCGCGAATCAATTTCTGGTGATCTTTGAGCGAAAAATCCATCGTGTCGAGTGTACGCGTCAAGCGCTTCGCGCTTGCCATGAAGAAGGTACGCACGATGCTAGCACAGCCAGCCGAGGAAGCAGAAGGCAGGCGGAGATTGAGTCCTGAGTCAGTTTGGGAAAGAAGAACCGTAGTGGCAAGGGGTTGTTTCCGCGTGGCCCGTGACTCGCCCACAATCGGCGGCGAGCACCAAGTGAGCTTTTACATCCCACGACAGCGTTTCGCAGAGCAATTGAAATTGCCAAACTGTGTTGCGTCTCGAATGGGGACAGGCGCTGAGCTGTTTGACAGTAGCCTCTAGAGGGATTATACCTTTCACTGCTCATGACCTCTCGCCGCATTGAAGTCTTCTTCTACGGCTTATTCATGGACGCCGACCTCCTGAGGACGAAAGGGGTCAATCCTACCAACATTCGCCCAGCTTCCGTTCCCGGCTTCGCGCTGCGGATTGGCCAACGGGCAACTCTGCTGCGGAATCCCAATCGCCTCGCGCATGGCATCCTGATGGAACTCACTCACACAGAGGTCGAGCAACTGTATTCAGAACCCA
>JBGOTL010000126.1:0-9908 GCA_041476465.1 Candidatus Acidiferrum sp.
CGATGCTCACTTTCGTGAAGCGATGGGGAATCATAACATGCGGAAATTCGGGGGCCCCCTGGAAAACAGAAACGCCCCCGGGAACTTATTCCTGCGGGGCGTTTTGTTTTCTGCCGAGCCGAATTTAGTAAATGTCGCACAAAAGGCCGGATTGACAACACGTAACTTACACAAACGGCAACCTAACAAACCGGCGGAACCGGTGCACTGCCGCGTTTACATGCCAAATTCATGCCAAAACACTGGGGCCAATACAGCGCGTACAGCGCCCACCTGTGCATGCGACGGTAGTCGGTCAGTTTCCGGTAATCCGGTTCTCGGGAGTTTACCCGCCCGAAATGGCGACAGTTTCCCGCAACTGACGTATCCTTCTTAACATGACTCCATTGAAAGCCATTCTTCAGAGGGCTGCACTTTATGTTTCGCTAGCATGCGTTCTGATTGCGTGTGGTGGTGACCGCCGCGAATATTTCTACCAGACTCTCGCGGACGCAGACAAAGCTGGGGAAATAACCCGAGGCTGGATACCAGACGACCTAATGCCCAGCAGCTCTCGGGCCATTCATTTGGTTGAAGAACTCTCGCCTTCGAGGGAATGGTGTGCCTTCGAATTCCTTCCTACAGACTCCGAGAAACTTCTACAGAATCTCAAAAGTGTTGATGCGCTGCCGTCACCAGTGAATCACATACGAAGCCCTCAGGTGTCCTGGTGGCCATCCGTGCTCAAAGGAAATCTGGACGTAGAAAAGATTCACAAGGCGGGTTTCCAACTGTACATCGTTGAAAGACCGGCGAATTCCGTCCAGATGGGTATCTACCTCTTTGCGCTCGACTCGTCTAAGGGGCATGTATTCCTTTACTGGACTTATAAGTAGTGCTAGCCCCGTGAGGAGATTCTTGGCAAATCTGAAAGCGACCAATACACCGCTAGTAAATGTCGTACTGCTCCCAGTGCAGGGTGGCGTCGGATTGGATGATGACGTGTTTGTGCGCGGTCTGCTCGAGCTCGTCCATGAGCAGGGACTCGCGGGTCTTCAGGGCTTTGGCAATTTCCGGGTGCACGCGCAGCGTGAGGTTCGGGCCGTCGTGCCCGGCGGCGGCCATCTTGCGCGCTTCGGTCTGAATTTCGTAACAAAGCGTGGGGATGGACTTGACCATGCCGGAACCGGTGCAATACGGACACGGCTGGCAAAGGACGCGCTCGAGCGCCTGCTTGGTGCGCTTGCGAGTGATGCAAACGAGGCCGAACTCGTTGAAGGAAAGCGCCTTTGAAGGAGCCTTGTCTTCCTCGAGGGCCTGTTGCAGCGCGGACAAAACTTTCTCGCGGTTGCGGCGCTCTTCCATGTCGATGAAGTCGACAACGATGATGCCGCCCAGGTCGCGCAGGCGAATCTGCCGCACGATCTCCTTCACTGCTTCGATGTTGGTCTTGACGATAGTGTCTTCGAGGCGCGTGGAGCCTTTGCCGACAAATTTGCCGGTGTTGACGTCGATGGCCACCAGCGCTTCGGTGTGGTTGATGACGATGTAGCCGCCGGACTTGAGCCACACCTTGGCACGCAAGGCTTTATCGAGCTCGTGCTGGATGCCGAACTCCTCGAAGATGGGCTGTTCTTTTGTATATAACTTGACGCGATCGACGAGCTTCGGCTGGAAACGGCTGACGAATTCAACAATCTTTCCGTATTCCTCTTCGTTATCAATCCAGATGGCGGTGAAATCATCGCTGACGTAATCGCGGAGAATGCGCTCGACGAGGTTGAGGTCGCGGTGCAACAGAGAGGGGGCCTTGCGCTGTTCGCTGTGTTCCTTGATTTCGAGCCAGGTCTTGCCGAGAAAGTCGATATCGGCACGAATTTCGTCGTCGGTAGCGCCACCGGCCGCGGTGCGCACGATGAACCCGCCGGAATAAGCGCCGCCGGCTTCACTGACGAGACGCCGAAGCCGCGAGCGGTTTTCCGCGGAGATGATTTTGCGCGATACCCCGGTGTGATGGACCGTGGGCATATAGACCAGGAAGCGGCCCGGCAGAGCGACGTGGCTGGTGATGCGCGCGCCCTTCTTGCCGAGGGGTTCCTTGGCGATTTGGATGACCACGTCTTGCCCGGCCTTCAGCATTTCAGAGATGAGCTGCGGGCGACGCGGCGGGCCGGAATGACCACCACGATAACTGCTGCGCTCCTGCCGGGGTGCGCCTGGGACAGGGCCGCTGGGAGGACGCCGTTCGAAACGCTGTCCGGGCCGGCCGCCGCGATCGCGTCCACCGCGGTCGGGACGTCCGCCACGGCCGCGATCACGGCTGCCGCTGCCGCTGCGCTGAGGCCGTTGGAAACGCGAGCGCGGGTTGCTGCCGATGCGCGCGGAATCCCGCTGGAACTCTTCGCGTGGAACTGGAGCGCCGGCGACGCGGGGAGCGCGAGTTTCGCCGGGGAGAAGGATGGTGTCGTCTTCGATGACCGCTTCATTGACGGCGCCTTCGGTGGTTACGGATTCAATCACCTCAGCGTCGGCGTGGGTATGTTCTTCAGAAGCGCCTTGGGCACCGATGGTCGCGGCGTGGTGCGCGCTATCGTGAGCGGCGTCGGCCTCGGCTTCGGCATCTTCGGCGGCCGAGCGTTCTTCGGCCTCCTCCTCGGAGAGTTCCGTCTCTACGGCAGCCGGAACTTCTTCGTTTTCTTCTTCGTTTTCTTCTTCGTCAAACTCCGCGCCACCGACCAGCGCATCGGCATCGGCGTGGGCTTGCGTCTCTTCGTGCTTGGCTTCCACGACACGCGCGGAAAGAGCGGTGAGATCTTCCTCGCTTAGTCCAGCGGTGCCGTTGCGCACCGGCTCTGGGGCTGCTTCCTCCGTGGAATTGGTCTGCTGTGCAGCGCTGGGCTCCTCGGCGCCGGCTGCGACGGATTCCACTGTTTCGCGAGTGTCGCCTGGTTGCGCGGCTTCCGATTCGGAGCCGGCATCGGCGAGAACCCAGTGCGGGAGGCTGCCGGAGAAGCGCCGCGGCACATTGGCGCCCACGGGCAATCCAACGGCCGCGCGGGGCGTGGCTTCCTCGATCTGCGGAGGAGCCTCGGACTGCGATGGTTCCACGATAGGCTCGGCGGGCGCACTATAGGCTACGGGCGGCTTGGCGCGATATTTTGCAAGAGATTCACCAGGGAGAAGAATCGATTCTTCCGGCGTGTCGAGAGGAGCGCCAGGAGCGCCCCCGCGCTGGTCAAAGCCACGTTGCTCGGGGCCGCGAGGTTCGAATCCACGCGGCTGTGGGCCGCGCTGATCGTAGCCGCGCGATTCGCCACCGCGTTGCTCTCCACCCTGCGGTGAAGCGTATTTTGAAGGAGGCAAGTTGCGCCCTCCACCGGGGCCCCCTTGCGGGCGACCGCCACGGCGACCTCCGCCCCGGCGGCCGAAACGACCACCACCACCACCGCTGCGGTCTCCGCCGCGGCCAAAATCCCTGCCCCCGCGATCACTGCCGGTGCGCGGCGGGTAATTTTTCGTGGGATTGTAGTGCGGTGCAAAATTCTGTGGCGCGGAAGCGTTGGATTCGGGCTGGCGCTCTTCTGGATGAGCTTCCCCGTGTGGTTCTCCACCGGGCACATCGCCATGCACATACTGTTCGCCGGCTTGCTCACCGGGAACGGCGGATGGCTCCTCCATCGGGGCATGCTCATCGTGATGCGCGTCAGTGAGAGCTTGCTCCTCGTGAGGAAACCCATCGTGGTGGGTTTCTTCTTGGCGGGCTTCTTCTTGAGCGGCATGCGCGCGCCCGAGTGTTTCACCCGGCAGGAGTTCCACCGTTACAGAAGCCTGCTGCGGAGCAGGGGAATGCGCGAGCGGCTCGGTACGCGGCAGGTCGTGATCGTAATCTTCAAGGTTTTCGAAAACGTCGCTGACGTAGAGGAAAGCATCGCCATCCAGGCCGATATCCACGAAGGCCGACTGCATGCCGGGAAGCACCCGTGTGACCTTGCCCTTGTAGATGCTGCCGACGAGCGCAAACTCCTTTTCGCGCTCGATGTAAATTTCGACTAGCTGGCCTTCTTCGAGAATTGCGACCCGCCGTTCGTGGGAGGACGCGGAAATAACCAATTCTTTCGACATGAAAACTCCTTATCGGGACGCATCGCCGCGAGCTTCTGCCCGTCGGAGGTCCGAAAAAGCGGTGCCAGCCCCGGCGAGGCCGGGACGCTCGAGAACCACACATTTGCAGATGTGGCTTGGCGTTCGAAGCGGGAGGGGAAGACTGCGGTGCAGTCGAAGTTCCTCAGGCTGTCGGGGCTAGTCCGTTGCCGGGAAACTCCCCGGGGAACGGCGGACGATGCTGTCGTCACTCTTAAGATCCTTCTGATCGGCGGCTCCGACCGAGTCGGGGTCGCCCTTTCCTGAACCTAAATTTCTTAACGGGTGCGGCCCGCCGAGGCGGGGGCACAAAAAACTGGCGTTCGCTTAATTGACGAAGCGGCGTAGCCGGACATTCATCACCAGGCCAATCGCCAGGAAAACAAACAGCGTAGCCGAGCCACCGTAGCTCATTAACGGCAACGGAATGCCGGTTACCGGCATAGCGCCGATGACCATGGCCACGTTTACTAACACATGAAAACCCAGCGCCGCCGCTACGCCCATGACCAGAAACATTCCCGCGCGATCTTTCGCACGTTGAGCATTCTGCACTAAACGGAGCAGAAGCGCCATATACAGCCCAAGAGCAACGAGCACGCCTTTGAATCCCTGTTCTTCAGCCCAGGCCGACATGATGAAGTCGGAATACCGCACTGGGATGTAGCCCAGTTGATTCTGACTGCCGTTGCGGAAACCTTTGCCCCAGAAGCCGCCGGAACCCACCGCGATTTTCGATTGCAACAACTGGTAGCCGGAGCCCTTGGCGTCTCCTTCTGGGTGCAGGAAAGAGGTTACCCTTTCCTTCTGATACGGCTTCAAGACGTGCCAGCCGACGGGTAGCATCAGGAGACCTATGAGCGCGATGGCGGCCGCATGTTTCCATTGCAGCCCCGCGAGAAATGCGCCAACAACGAGCATGGGCACGAGAACAAGAGCCGTGCCCAAATCGGGCTGCTTCAGAATCAGGCCCAATGGCAAGCCTACTACAAGCCCTGCTTTAAGCAAATCCTGCAGGGAAAGTTCGTCCGAGTGCACTTCCGCGAAGAAGCGCGCCAACACAATGATTATAATCAACTTTACCAATTCTGACACCTGAAGAAATTCGCCGAGGACGGGGAGCCAGCGTTTTGCTCCGAAGCGCGTATGGCCGAAGATGAGCACGGCAGTGAGGGCGACAATCCCGATGAGATAGAGAATGGGCGCCTGGTCCAGAATCAGGTGATAGTCCAGGCGGGAAAGCGCGAACATCAGGACAAATCCTATGAGCAGCCAGCGCAGCTGCTTCATGTGCATTCCGCCAAGCGCACTGCCGTATGTTGCGGAATAGATTTCGACCACGCCAAGCGCGCAGATAGCGGCGAGGATGGCGATCAGCCACCAGTCGTAGTCGCGTGTTCCCGGTGCGTCTTTCATTCTCGATTTCGGTCCGGTTGTGGCGCAGCGGGTGTATCCGCTTGCGTTTCTGCCTTGATAGCGGGCTGGCGGGCGATTACAGCTGCTGCCGGCGCATTAGACGAACCCGGACGAGCATTTTCCGCGGTGACCTGGCCCGGGGTCTTGTTGGCTTTCTTGTCGTAATAAGCCTTGATGATGTCGCGCACTACAGGCCCAGCAACCTCGCCACCGTGTTTTCCGCTCTCCTGCACCAATACTGCGACAACAATCTCCGGGTTGCGGCGGGGGGCATATCCGACGAACCAGGCATTGTCTTCGAATTTCTTCTGCTTGCCGAATTTGTCGCGCGTTGCGTAACCAATCACCTGAGCCGTTCCCGATTTTCCGCTCACTTCAATTCCGGGCAGCCGCACGCCTTTTGCGTTGCCTTCCTGATCGTTCACCACGCCGTACATGGCGTCTGTTATTTTTTCGACGGTCGGCTCGGAAAGCTCGAAGCGCTCCTCGCCGACTTTCGATTCACCCTTCAGCATGTGAGGCTGCTTGAAGATACCGCCCATAGCGATGCCACCAATGGCGCGCGCCAACTGCAAAGGAGTCGTGCTGACCGCGCCCTGCCCGATGGCCACCGAAATTGTTTCACCCGCGTACCACTTGCGGTGTTGAACCCTCTCGACCCATTCGGCCGAAGGCATCAGTCCCGGTTCTTCCGACGGCAGATCGATTCCGGTCCGATGTCCTAGGCCCATTTTGCTGGCGTAGTACGAGAGCCGGTCAATGCCCAGCCGCATTCCCGCGTTGTAGAAAAAAATATCGCAGGACTGGAGGATCGCTTTATGCAGGCCGACTACACCATGAGCGCTCTTCCCGTAGACCCAGCACTTGAATTGCCGGCCGTAAAACGTAGCGTAACCCGGGCAAAACGTCGTGAAATTTTCCGGCGGGACTTTGTCCTCCAGCATGGCCGTGGCAGTGATGATCTTGAAAACGGAACCCGGTGGAAGCTGTGCCTGGATCGCGCGATTGAACAGCGGTTTTTCCGGGTCGTCGTTGAGCCGCTTCCACTCCTCGTTCGAAACGCGAATAGCGAAATCGTTGGGGTCCGGCGCCGGATGGCTGACCATAGCCAGGACTTCTCCCGTTCGCGGGTCCAGCGCGACGGCCGCACCGGGGCGCGCTCCTAATGACTGTTCGGCAATCTGTTGCAAGTCGTAATCGATGGTGAGCTGAATTTGCTTGCCGGGAATCGCCTCCTGGCTGGGCAGGCGGTCGACTTCCTTGCCGATGCTGTTGACGATGACGCGGCGCATGCCGTCGGTGCCTATGAGCATGTCGTTGTATTGGCGTTCGATGCCGGTCTTGCCGGCGAGGTCGCCGGGACGCAGTTTGCCATTGCTGGCTTCGATCTGCTGCTCACTGACTTCACCGACGTATCCCGTGGCGTGCGAGAGAAATCCGCCTGGGAGGTAGCGGCGGCGCGAAACGGAGAGCATTTCAAGCACGGGAATATCCGCGCGATGCGATTCGATGAAGGCAATATCCGCGGAAGTGGCTTCCGGCTTGATGACGATAGGCTGGAACTTGGGAAGGCTGCGCGTGTTGTTGAGCTGATCCTTCAAATCGCCGAGCGAAATTTCCAGGCCTTCCGCGATGGCGGGAAGATGTTTTTCGGCCAGGACGGCATCGTCGCGGAGCAGAAGAACGCTGAACGAGGGGCGATTGTCGACGAGCACGCGGCCATCGCGATCCAGCATGCGCCCGCGCGGCGCGATGATGGGAATCGAGCGCACGCGATTGCGCTCCGCCCATTGCGAGTACTTGTCGGAATCGATGACCTGAAGTTTCCAGAAGCCCAGCAGAAGCAGGCTGATCATTCCCACAATAATGTAGGAAGCGACGGCCAGCCGTTGTTGTGGCAAGCGATTATCGTTGCGGAACCAGTACGACACGCAAACCCCGCGCGCGAGTGATTGTAAAATCGGGGCTGATCGCAGCCCGCTCGCGAAACACAAGAAATCTGCAGCGAAGGTATCGAAAACTTCCGGCGAAAAACTTCATCGAAGGGCGGACTTCGACAAATTTCCTCGGAGCTCCCAAATCGCCGCTCGGCTTCCGCAACCTTTGAATTGCAGAAGTGTAAGCAAAAGTAGCACCTGCGGTATGTGGGCGCAAGCCGTCCGCAGGGACAGGTTCCAGGATGCCTTTCCTCTTCAGGGATTTTTTCGCGGTTCAACTTGCTCGCGTGGCGGGCGACAAGCTATCGTAGGCAGTTCGCTCAGGAGCGCGAGAACGCACATGGAGAAACCGCTTCGACTGGCTTTGATCGGCATGTCCGGAGCCGGAAAGACATTCTGGACAAAGCGGTTAGCAGCCAGCGGCCTTCCGAGCATCTCCTGCGACGACCAGATCGAGCAGCAACTGGCATCGCGGCTTGCGGCCGGGGGATTTGCCGGAATCAATGGCGTGGCGGCGTGGATGGGCTGGCCGGACAGCGCAACGTATGCGACGCGTGAATCGGAGTACCTGGCGGAAGAGATTGCCACACTGGACGAAGTGCTGACGGATTTGGAGAAGCAGCCGGCGCACGGATTGATCCTCGATACCACGGGAAGCATCATTTACGCCGGAAACAATCTACTGATGCGGCTGCGGCGGCAAATGACCATCGTGTATCTAGCGGAGTCGGTGGAGGAGCGGCAGTTGCTGGTCGAGAGGTACGTGAGTGATCCCAAGCCGGTGCTGTGGCGGGGCGCGTTTCAGGCCAAGCCATGCGAAGCGCCGCGCGCTACCGTGGCGCGATGCTATCCAGCGTTGATTGCCGCGCGAAAGCAAAGTTATGAAGTGCTGTCGCATTGCACCTTGCGGGTAACGGAATTGCGCGAGATGCCGCAGACTGCGGAAGAGTTTCTGGAACGAGTGCGGCGAGGACTGAAGTGACAGAAAAGATATTGATCCGGTTTCCGCACGGAGGGAAGATTTGGGGTCGTTGATCGGAAAATCCCCATGGTTCGGCTTCGCTCACCACAGGCCCTTCGCAACAGACGCGAAGGATGGATACCCGCACGCGATTGCAGCAAAGCTATGAGAGATGCGCGATGAGATACCGGAGCACGGGAGGGAAGGCCCCGCTGACGTCGTTGCGCGGCGCGGTGCTGCGCGGGCTGGCGCCGGATGGCGGGTTGTACATGCCGGTGGAAATTGCGCGGCGCACCCCGGAAGAGTTGGAAGAATTTCGCCGCCTGCCGTTTACGGAAGTTTGTTTCCGCGTGGCGAAGCCGTTCGCGGGCGCGGAATTGCCGGAGGAGGTACTGTGGCAGATCGTGAGCGAAGCCATCAATTTTCCGGTGAAGCTGGTTTCGCTATCGCCCGGGCTGCACATCCTGGAGCTGTTTCACGGCCCGACGCTGGCGTTCAAGGATTTTGGCGCGCGCTTCATGGCGCGGCTGATGGGTTATTTTGTGCGCGGCGAGACGCGGCCGTTGACCGTGCTGGTGGCGACCTCGGGTGATACCGGAAGCGCCGTGGCCCACGGATTCTTGCGCGTGCCGGGAATCCGCGTGGTGATTCTGTATCCCTCCAAACGCATCAGCGAGGCCCAGGAAAAGCAGTTCACCACGCTGGGTGAAAACATCACCGCGCTGGAAGTCGCCGGGACCTTCGACGATTGCCAGCGGCTGGTGAAACAGGCGTTTTCCGATGAAGCGCTGAATCAACGCGCGTTCATCACCTCGGCGAACTCCATCAACATCGGGCGGCTTCTGCCGCAGATGTTTTATCACGTGGCCGCCTACCGGCAACTTCCCGCGACTTCCACGCCGCTGATCGTTTCCGTGCCGAGCGGGAATTTTGGCAACCTGACCGCGGGAATTTTTGCCAAACGCATTGGTTTGCCGGTGGCGAGGTTCGTGGCGTCCACGAATGTGAACGACGTGGTACCGAACTATTTGCAAAGCGGGGAATTCCGTCCGCACGCGGTGGTGGCGACCATTTCCAACGCCATGGATGTGGGCAACCCCAACAATTTCCCCCGGCTGCTGGATCTTTGCCGGAACCGGCTGGAGTACGTGCAGAAGGAAATCTGGGGACACGCCGCGACGGACGAAGAGACGCTTGCCGAAATGAGGTCTTTGCATGAGCGTTTCGGCTACATTTCCGATCCCCACACCGCCGTCGGCGTGCTGGGCTGGGAAGCCTATAAACGCGAGCATCCCGAACCGGCGCAAGGCTTGGTGCTGGCCACCGCGCATCCCGCCAAGTTTGCCGATGTGGTGCTGAAGGCCATCGGCTCAGCGCCGCCACTGCCCGCGCGCCTCGCGGAGTATCTGAAACGGCCGAAGCTGTCGCTGCCCATGTCGAGCAAGTATGAAGATTTCAAGGAGTTTCTGCTGGCG
>JBGOTL010000127.1:0-9624 GCA_041476465.1 Candidatus Acidiferrum sp.
TGCAACGCTTCGCGCTGCTGATCCATTTCCAAGGAAAGACGGAGCGCCGCGCGAATCTGCCCGGGCATATAGGGCGGCATGGCGGTGGTGAAAATGAAGGTGCGCGCATGATTGATCAAATGTTCCTTTAGCACAGCAGGGCCGCAAACGAAGGCTCCCGCACTCGCAAGGGCTTTGCCACAAGTGTGAACGATCGCGAGAACTTGAGAGACTCCAACCATTTTGGCGGTGATTCCGCGCCCCGAAGGACCGTGCACGGCGGTGGCGTGCGCTTCATCCACGACTACGGCCGCTCCATAGCGCTCCGCGAGGGCCACAATTTCCGCAATGGGTGCAATGTCGCCATCCATGCTGAAGACGCTTTCCGTGGCGATCAGCTTGCGCGCGCGGCCGCCGGCATGCTCCCGCAGCGAAGATTCCAGAGCCTGCAAATCGAGATGCGGATAGATGAGCTTGCGCGCGCCGGAAAGACGTATGCCATCAATGAGGCTGGCATGATTGAGCTCATCGGAAAAGACAAAATCGTCTTTTCCGAGCAGCGAAGTCAGCAAGCCGAGATTTGCGGCATAACCGCTGCCGAAATAGAGCGCCGCTGGGGTACCGGCAAACTGGGCGAACTCCTCCTCCAATTCGCGCCACGCGGAAGTGTGGCCGGAGAGGAGACGCGAGCCGGTGCCGCCGACGCGCGGAGATTCGCGGACGGCCTGGAGCACGGCTTGATGTAACGCAGGATTTTCCGCTAAGCCCAGATAGTCATTGGAGCACAGGTTGACGCCCTGAATTTCGGCGAGGTTGCGCCGCTGGCTGCGCGCCTCCAGGCTGCGGAGCCCGGCTTGCAACTCGCCAAGCAACTTAATGTGAAATTCAGACGGCATGCGATTCGAGTGGCTTGAGTCCTAGAGTTTGCAGCAATTGTTCGTCCTCATCCGGGCCGGGATTCGGCGTGGTCAGCAATTTTTCCCCAACAAAGATGGAATTGGCGCCCGCCAGAAAGCAGAGCGTCACGGCTTCCGGCGATAACTGCTTGCGACCCGCGGCGAGCCGCACGCGCGACGCCGGCATAAGAATGCGCGCGGCAGCGATGGCGCGAACCAATTCGAGGGGGTCCAGCGGCGGCACAGAAGCCAGCGGGGTGCCTTCGACTCGCACAAGCATATTGATCGGCACGCTTTCGGGATGCGGCTGCAGCGTAGCCAACTGGTGCAGCAGGCCGATGCGGTCGGTTTCTCGCTCGCCCATGCCGAGAATGCCGCCGCAGCACACGGTGATGCCTGCCTTGCGCACCGCAGCCAGGGTTTGCAGGCGTTCATCGTACACGCGAGTGGTGATAATCGAGCCGTAGAATTCCGGCGAAGTATCGAGATTGTGGTTATACGCGCTCAGCCCGGCGGATTTCAGCTTGCGCGCCTGGCCTTCGGTGAGCATGCCGAGCGTGCAGCAGACTTCCAGGCCCAGCGCGGAGACACCGCGGACCATTTCCAGCACATTTTCGAATTCCCTGCCCTCTGGGGCCTGACGCCAGGCTGCGCCCATGCAGAAGCGGGTGACGCCGCGTGCGGCGGCCTCGCGCGCGACTGCGATCACATGCTGTGGGTCCAGGAGACCTTGGCGGTCCACTCCGGCGTCATAGTGCGCGCTCTGCGGGCAATAGGCGCAGTCCTCGGGGCAGCCTCCGGTTTTGATGGAAATCAACTGGCAGGTTTGCACGCGGTCGGGCGCATGGAAATTACGGTGAATGCTCTGCGCGCGAAAGATCAACTCAGGCAGAGGGGTACGGTAAATGGCCTGCACTTCGGCACGCAGCCAGTCCGAGCGCGGCTCGCAAGAAACGTCGGCTTGATGCGCCGCAACTGATACAGATTCGGTGCTCATAAACTCCCGTCCGCCTAAGACTAGTGCCGTTCCAACTTGTTTGAGCAAATCCTTTCGAAAATGCTTTTTCCGTGTTCGCGTCCGAACATTGAACCGTCATTTGGCCCAAATAGTTGGAACGGCACTAGCCGTTGGAAGACAATTGTAAGCATGACCGCGAAGTCGAAGATCCCGGCCTTGCCGGGGCGGTCAATGCAGGCATGTTACCATCGGTTTGCATTTTCGTGTCGCAGGCGTTTTGCCCGCGGCCCGCTCCGCCCGGGGGTAGTGGGTCAGTTTCCAGTTTGTGCGTTTATCGGGACTTAGGCTTTCGATTTCTCTTCACAGTCTCCGATCAGCGGCTTCCGGCAGTGACGGGTTATATTAAGCTGTGGGGATGGTGATGAAGCCTTTGATCTTTGCTCTCTGTGCTGTGTTTGCGTTTGGCGGCCTGCGCGCGCAGACACCTGGCTGGCAGCCATCGCCGGGGCATACGCAAGTGCCGATATGGCCGGGGGCGGTCCCTGATGCGCAGCGTGTCGCAGGGCCGGAGGACGATACGACGATGGCAACGGACCCGCTGGTCGCCGGCAGTCCATGGGTTTCTGTGGGCCACGTCTCGCGGCCTACGATGACGGTCTATTCGCCAAAGGGAAAAAATACAGGCGCCGCGGTGGTCGTATTTCCTGGCGGGGGCTACCAGATTCTGGCCATCGATCTTGAAGGCACGGAGGTCTGTGACTGGCTGACGTCCAAGGGGATCACGTGTGTGCTGTTGAAATACCGCGTCACGGATGTGGGGCCGTATCCGAAATCGGGGCCGTATCCGGAATCACCGATGGCGTTGGAAGATGCGCAGAGGACAATGGGGCTGCTGCGCTTGCACGCGGCGGAGTGGCACATCGATCCGCACAAGATTGGTGTGCTTGGGTTTTCGGCAGGCGGGCATCTGTCGGCAGCGATCAGCACGCATTTCGCGAAGCGTTTGTATCCGGCTGTCGATGCCGCCGACAAAGAAAGCTGCCGCCCGGATTTTGCGGTGGCTATTTATCCGGGACATCTGTCGCTTTCGGCGGCGGAATGGGATGCTAACCAGGGCGCCAGAAAGTTTGTGGTCCGTCATCCGGCGAATACCGATAAAGGTCTTGCGTTGAATCCCGAAGTTCCTGTCACCAGCCAGACGCCGCCGACGTTTTTGCTGCAGGCGGAGGATGACCCCGTGGACAACGTAGACAACTCGCTGGCTTACTACATTGCGCTGAAGAACGCGGGAGTTCCCGTGGAGATGCATTTGTATGCGCATGGCGGGCATGCGTTTGGGCTGCGGCGCACGGAGCTTCCGATAACGGGATGGCCTCAGTTGGTGGAGACGTGGCTGGGGACGATCGGAATGATTCCGAAGTGATTCGTATTTGAATTGCGCCAGCACTGAATGCCTGTACTTGCTTGATTAATCGGGCGGTCTCAATGGGTCGACGCAACACTAGCTCGAAGACAACTTGCAGGAGTCTCAGAAGCTAAAGTCGTCCCCAAGCGTTGATTCCAACGGAAACACTGCCCTGGCTAGGTCTGATTGCGTACAGCCGGACAGATCGGTTCTCTAGGGGGAAGTATCGTCGGATCAACTGATTAGATGGTGTTGCATCGACCGGTTGAGCCGGCATGGGTAATCGGAAACTGACCCACTACCCGCCCGGGGAGGGTCTGGCGTTAGGCGGGCAGTTCGGATTAGACTATAGGGAACGATTTGACCGGCCATTAGCTAAATGTTATAAATTTTCGTTTTGTGTTAGCGTGCGGGCGCAACAGGGTGCTGCTTCGGGGATGCCCCGAGTTCGCGAAGTAGCAGAGTTGTGGAATGCGCCGGGGCCGAGAAATCCTGAATTGTATTTGACTGTGAGCTTTCCTTGAACCGGACGGCCGCAAAGCGGCTGTGACGGTGAAAAATGTACCGGGACGTGCGGTCGCTTCGAGATTACCCGCGAAGCAAAGCACCCTGAAAATGATTTCTGTGATGGAGGATTGTTAATGCGAACCTGGCTTGCGAATGCCTGGTCATTTGTAGAAGTGACCGCCAAGAGCGGTTGTGAATTCACCAAAAGATTCTCTGCTGCCGCTGCCTTGCTGCTGGTCAGCGCGGCGGCCGCCTTGGCGAAACCCGCTGAGGAAACCGCAGGGGGCGAAGCCGGGCTGAAGCTGCCGGACCTTTCGCAGGTCAAATTTCTCGGCAGGATCGATGGGCACACGCTTTTGCTCTTCGGCATTCTTTTCTGCCTGTTTGGGCTGGCCTTCGGCTTGACCATCTACGTCCGGCTCAGAAACTTGCCGGTGCATCGCTCGATGCGCGAAATCTCCGAGCTGATCTACGAAACCTGCAAAACCTACCTCACCACACAAGGCAAGTTCCTTCTCTTTCTGTGGGTCTTCATCGCCATTGTGATTGTGCTTTACTTCGGCGTGCTGTCTCCGGTGCCAGGTAAGGCCGTTAGCACCACGCTGCCGATCATTTTGTTTTTCAGCTTGGTTGGCATGGGTGGAAGCTACAGCGTGGCGTGGTTCGGCATTCGCGTGAATACATTTGCGAACTCGCGTACCGCGTTTGCCAGCCTGCGCGGCAAACCCTACTCCATCAATCACATTCCGCTGGAAGCCGGAATGAGCGTTGGCATGATGCTGATTAGCGTTGAGCTTCTGATGATGCTCATTATCCTTCTGTTTATTCCCGGCGATTACGCCGGGCCATGTTTCATCGGCTTCGCCATCGGCGAATCGCTCGGCGCGGCGGCACTGCGCATCGCGGGCGGAATCTTCACCAAGATCGCCGACATCGGCTCCGACTTGATGAAGATTGTCTTCAAGATCAAAGAGGACGACGCGCGCAATCCAGGAGTCATCGCGGACTGCACCGGCGACAACGCTGGAGATTCCGTGGGACCGACCGCCGACGGATTTGAAACCTATGGAGTCACCGGCGTCGCTCTCATCACCTTCATCCTGCTGGCCGTGAAGGATCCCATGATTCAGGTGCAACTGCTGGTGTGGATCTTCGTGATGCGCATCATCATGCTCGTCGCCAGCGCCGCGGCCTACTTTATTAACGACGCCATCTCAAAAGCGCGCTTCGCCCACGCCGACGAAATGAACTTCGAGTCGCCTCTTACCTCGTTGGTTTGGATTACTTCCTTCGTTTCGATCGGGCTGACCTACCTGGTTTCTTCGGTGATCATCCCCAGCCTGGGCGTTGATGCAACCCAGTGGTGGAAGCTGGCGTCAATCATTTCCTGCGGGACGCTGGCGGGAGCGGTCATTCCGGAACTGGTGAAAGTCTTCACCTCGGTTGAATCGCGCCATGTCAAGGAAGTGGTGACCTCCGCGCAGGAAGGTGGAGCATCGCTCGGCATTCTCTCGGGCTTCGTCGCGGGAAATTTCTCCGGCTACTACCTGGGGCTCTCCATGGTGCTGCTGATGTCCATCAGCTATCTCTTCTCTCAGCAGGGACTCAGCCACCTCATGGTAGCGGAGCCGGTGTTCGCTTTTGGCTTGGTAGCGTTCGGCTTTCTGGGCATGGGCCCGGTGACGATTGCGGTCGATTCCTACGGGCCAGTAACCGACAACGCGCAGTCGGTCTACGAGTTGTCTCTGATTGAGCAGATTCCCGGCATAAAGACGGAACTCAAGAAAGACTACAACATCGACGTGAACTTCGAGCGTGCCAAGCACCTGCTGGAAGCCAACGATGGCGCGGGCAACACCTTTAAGGCCACCGCCAAGCCGGTGCTGATCGGCACGGCAGTCGTGGGCGCCACCACCATGATCTTTTCGATCATCATGGGGCTGACGCACGGCCTCACCGAAAATGTCAACAAGCTATCGCTTTTGCATGCGCCGTTTGTGCTCGGCCTGATCACCGGGGGCGCCATGATCTACTGGTTCACGGGCGCAAGCACGCAGGCCGTGACCACCGGGGCTTACCGCGCGGTGGAATTCATCAAGGCCAACATCAAGCTGGAAGGCGTGGTGAAAGCCAGCGTGGAAGACAGCAAGAAAGTGGTGGAAATCTGCACCAAGTACGCGCAGAAGGGCATGCTGAACATCTTCATCGCGGTGTTTTTTGCCACGCTGGCCTTCGCGTTCCTTGAACCCTTTTTCTTCATCGGCTATCTCTTCTCCATCGCCATCTTCGGCTTGTATCAGGCCATCTTCATGGCCAATGCCGGCGGTGCGTGGGACAACGCGAAAAAGATCGTTGAAGTGGAGATGAAGCAAAAAGGCACGCCGCTGCATGACGCGACGGTCATCGGCGACACCGTTGGGGATCCTTTCAAGGATACTTCGTCGGTGGCGCTAAATCCGGTGATCAAGTTCACGACGCTGTTCGGGTTGCTCGCCGTGCAGCTCGCCGTGCAATTGACGGCCACGCGCGGCGCCAACTTGACGCACATTTTGGCCGCGGCATTCTTCCTCGTTTCTTTTTTCTTTGTCCACCGCTCGTTCTACGGTATGCGCATCCGCGGAAGCGCGGCTCAGTAACGAACAAGTTGACAGTTCAAAGTTGAGAGAAAACCAAACGCTGCGAGGATTCAATCGCGTATCCCTATGGTCACACTCCCGAGGCAGATGAAGTCTTTGTTCAGGCACGGAAAGCATGCCGCGATTTCTGGCTTCCACAGTTGTCAAAGAAGTAGGCAGTTAAGTATATAAGTCCCAAAGTTTTGCCTTGACGGAGTCCCAGCAGTTCCCGTATAGTTACGAGTGTAGAAAATTGTGCTTCGACAGCGGGAGACTCGTCTCCCGCTTTTTCATTTCAGGGACAGCTATCCTCGCTTACCGGTTTCGCCGCGCATAGGCAGAAGCCGCATTCCAAGACGGACATCACCGACCTAAGTGCCGGCCACTACAAAGGCTATCGTGCTAAGGCACGACCAAAACAGAGAACCGATGTCAGACAAGCAGCATATCTTAGATTCCATAGCCGCCATCGCCAGGGGGCTTGGTCGCGCTCCCTCGCGGTCGGAATTCGTTTCGCTCGCAGGAATCACCGAGTATCACGTCTCACTATGCTTTCGGAGTTGGAATGACGCAGTCCTGGCTGCCGGGCTTCACCCCTACACGTTGAACGTGAAGCTCGAAGACAGCGCACTGCTGGAAGATTGGGCCGAATCCGTGCGAAGGCACCGGACGATACCTGCGCGGCGCACCTACCGGCGCGAGGGAAAATATGACCCTCGCACCATTGAAAGACGCTTCGGCCCCTGGTCATCACTACCGCGTGTCTTTCGCAATTTTGCTGAGAGCAAGCCTGAATGGGCGGATGTCGTGGCACTTCTGCACGTTCCCCTGTCACCGGTTCCCCTGCCAAAGGAGGAGCGTGGACGTCCCAACGAGGACTCGCCTTCCTCAGTTCCGCCGAGCAAAATACAACACGTGCCGTTAAAAGGTCGGGCCACCTATGGCAACCCCACCCATTTCCGTGGACTGCGCCATGAACCTGTCAACGAGCAGGGCGTCGTACTCCTGTTTGGCATGCTCGCGAAAGAGTTAGGCTACATGGTCGACGCCGTTCAAACAGGGTTCCCCGACTGCGAGGCCAAGCGCCAGATTGCTCCCGGACGTTGGCAGCGCGTGCGCATCGAGTTTGAATTTGAGAGCAGGAATTTCCGCGACCACGGCCACCCTGCAAGTGGTTGCGATGCAATTGTATGTTGGCGGCACAATTGGGACGAGTGCCCGGAAAACATTGAGGTCGTGGAGCTGTCAAGCGTGATCAAATCCCTGGCTCAGGCTGCAGAACCGCAGCCTAAGGGTTGAGATGACAGATAGGGGTCCTGTCAGGTGACAAGGCGGGAACTAGTGGCGTCGCGCTCAATTTGGAGTGCGGCAGCCCGGCTGCCGCTTTTGACGCCGCGCCGGGGCCGAAGCCGCAAAAGCGGGAGCCCGGCTCTCGCAGTCCAAAGTTACTCGCTAATACCGACGGCCGGCACCTCATAGTCATCCGGTACCGCGATTTTGTCCGACGGAAAACTCATCACCGTCGTGCGAAACGCGGGTGATGCCTCTCGAGAGAACCAACCAGCTGAGCACCACGGATATTGCTCGGGAACGGGAACGAGACCGTGCCGCACCGGGTTGGTATGGACATAGTTCAAGCGAGAAAGGAAAGAGTTCTGGTAGGTCAGATGAGTATCCCAATATTCAAACCAAACCTTTCGCCCCGGCGTCTTATCGAGCAAATTCAGATGCTTCGCCGAAATCGAATGCAAGTACTGAACGAGCCGCTTCAACGTTCCTGGTTGGCGAGACTCCGCCACAAAATGATAGTGATTTGAAAAAATGGCCCAGGCCTCTAGGCGCCAACCGTACTCTGCGGCCAACGTAAGTAATGCATCTCTCAGATATGTCAGTCGCTCCGGAGTACGAAACAAAAGCTGTTTCTTATAGGTTCCGGCAGTAACGATATACGCTCCGGCATCTCCCAACCGGTGAGCAGGTGCGTGCGGCCAGTCGCGAATGGTGCGAGAATCCATCTCCGCCTTAGATTGACAGTGATTATATACATTGATACAGCATCTAGTGGATATATTATGAGGCGGTGTTTGGAGTGCGGCAGCCCAGCTGCCGCTTTTGAAACCGCCCTTGAGCCACAGCGGTAAAGGCGGGAGCCGGGCTCCCGCACTCCAAATCAGGCTCTGATCAGCCCCGGAAACCTGCGCGGGTTATTGTCGAAGCCGGGGAAGACCGGGCCAAGGTCTTTCACGCCAATGTGCCGCGCGAGGACTTCGCCAACCACCGAGCGGAAGTCGGAGGTGAGCGCGAGATCGCGGCCTTCGTTTAGTTGGTGCTCTTCGAGTCCCGGCCACTTGCCGTAGACATGGCCGCCTTTGACGTCTCCGCCCATGACGAACATGCAGTTGGCGTGGCCGTGGTCGGTGCCGCGGTTACCGTTTTCCTTCGCGGTGCGGCCAAATTCGCTCATGGTAACGACGACGATATCCTGCATACGATCGCCCATGTCCTGATGGAAAGCAGCGAGGCCCTGGCCGAGGTCTTTCAGCAAGTTCGCGAGCTGCCCCTGCGCGCCGCCCTCGTTGACGTGGTTATCCCAGCCGCCGCAATCGACAAATAGAACCTCCACGCCGATCTGGGCTTTGATGAGCTGGCCGATCTGCTGAATGCTCTGGCCGAGCCGGCTGGAGGGATACTGCGCGCCATTTCCCGCAGGAAACTTCGAAGCGTCCACCTTGCGAAGCATGTCAATGGCTTCAAAGGTTTCGGCGCCGGTGCCGTGTAGGGCATGGTCAACGGATTGCGCGTACATGGCTTCGAAGCCGCCTTCGGCCACGCTGGCCATCGCGGCGGATTGCGGCATTACTTTGAACTGCTTCAAATCCGGTAGCGCGATGGCGCCGGCGCTTCCGCGCAGCATGCGGGGAAGATTCTGGCCCATGGCCACGGCACGAAACGGCGAGGCGTTATCCTCCGGGATGGTTTGCAGGGCGCGGTCCAGCCAACCATCATCGGTAGCTTTGACGCCGGGCGTGCCGGACTCCATAAAGTCCTGCGCGTCAAAGTGCGAGCGCGTGGGATCAGGCGAACCAGCGGCGTGAACAATGGCGAGTTGATTTTTGTGAAAGAGGGCTTCGAGCGGGGCGAGGCTGGGGTGCAGGCCGAAATAGCCATCCAGGTCGATGGCCGAGTCACCATTATTGCCGCGCTTGGGCTGGGGGATGGCGATAGATGGGCGCAAACGGTAGTAATTGGGTTCGGCAAAGGGCA
>JBGOTL010000128.1:0-9589 GCA_041476465.1 Candidatus Acidiferrum sp.
AGAAGCGCTTGCAGCGAAGAAGGTTTCCGCGCGGGAACTGGCGGCCGAGTACTTCAAGCGGATCGCGGCGCGCAATCCCAAATTGAACGCCTATCTCACCCTTTCCGAAGAGCGCGCGCAAAAGCAAGCCGCCCGCGTGGACGCCATGGTCGCTGCGGGCAAGCCGCTGCCGCCGCTGGCGGGCGTGCCCATGGCTATCAAGGACGTGATCAGCACGCGCGGGGTGCGCACTACCTGCGGGTCGAAAATATTGGAGAACTATATCCCTCCCTACGACGCCACGGCTGTCGAAAAACTCGAAGCAGCGGGCGCGGTCATCCTCGGCAAAACCAACTGCGATGAATTCGCCATGGGCAGCTCCAACGAAAACTCTGCCTACGGCCCGGTGCGGAATCCGGTGGCGCTAGATCGCGTGCCGGGTGGCTCGAGCGGCGGCTCGGCGGCGGTGGTCGCTGCGGACCTGGCGGTGGCAGCACTGGGCACGGACACTGGCGGATCGATCCGCCAGCCGGGCTCCTTTTGCGGCATCCCCGCCATGATGGGCAGCTATGGCCGCGTCTCGCGGTATGGATTGATCGCCTTTGCCTCTTCGCTCGACCGCATTGGACCTCTCGCCAGGAATGTGCGTGACGTTGCCGCCGTTCTGAAGGTGATTGCCGGACGCGACGCCCACGATTCGACTTCCACCACCGCACCCGTGGAGGACTATCTCGCCGATCTGGAGAAGCCGGTCAAGGGACTGAAGATCGGCATCCCGAAAGAGTATTTCGGGGTGGGTATGGAGGCAGGCGTTCGTCAAAAGATCGAAGCGGGTATAGAAATCTATAGAAAGCTCGGTTGCGAGCTGGTCGAGATCCACATGCCTCACACGGACTACGCCATCGCGACTTACTACATTATTGCCACGGCGGAGGCGAGTTCCAACCTGGCACGCTATGATGGGGTGCGTTTCGCATTGCGCGTGAACGGTGACTCGCTCATCTCGATGTACCGCAAGACCCGTGGCGCGGGCTTCGGCGCGGAAGTGAAGCGGCGCATCGTGCTTGGCACTTACGTTTTATCCGCAGGCTATTACGACGCGTATTACCTCAAAGGGCAGAAAGTACGCGCGCTGATCGCGCAGGATTTTCGCGAGGCATTCACGAAGGTGGATGCGATCGTGACGCCGACATCGCCGGTGCCCGCCTTCCGATTGGGCGAAAGAACGAGCGACCCGCTGCAGATGTATCTTGCTGATATTTATACAGTTACAGGATCCCTGGCAGGCGTGCCGGGAATTTCGGTCCCTTGCGGCAAGGTTAACGGTAAACTTCCCGTGGGCCTGCAAATCTTTGGACCGGCCTTCGGCGAAGCGCGTGTGTTGCAACTCGCACGCGCTTTTGAACAAGCCGGCGGCGCCCCGGTTTAGACAATTTCCTTAAGAGTCGTCTGTGCCATCACTCGAACCCATCCTGGACCATCTAGCCCGCGCTCAGACAGGGCTGCTTCATGCTGCCGATTCTGTCCCCGCCGAACAATGGAAAACCAGCCCGGCTGAAAATGTGTGGTCCGCGGGGGAGTTGGTCGCCCACCTGATTATGGTGGAGCGAGCAATCATTGGATCCGCGGATCGCGTGAGCCAGAAGCCGCCCAAGTTCATACCTGTTCTGAAGAGATTTCACCTGCCAATGGCGCTGGTGGAGTCGCGGCTGATACGACGGAAGACCCCGATCCCGCTGGACAGGCAACTCATCCGGGAAAAGGAAACGATGTTGGCGGAATTGCGTGAGGTGCGGGGGCGCACGCTAGCTTTTCTCGAGGAAAAAGGGAGCCGCGATTTGAGCGTGTACCGCTGGCCACATGCCTTTTTGGGAATGTTGAACACTTATGAATGGTTTGAAATGATCGCCTCACACCAAGTAAGGCACACCAAGCAGATGCTTGAAATTGCAGCGAGTCTACGGAAAGCTGTAGCAACTTTGCAAAAATAGGACATTTTTACCTCTTCCGGGAATCTCTCATTCCTCTCATGGCAAGCCGCGCCAAAGTGCGAATCTTACTGTAATTACTTTCTTCACATGGCTTTGGAGCGAAAGTACTAGACGCATGGTTTTGCCCACACAGAACGGAACTACTATTGCTCTTACAATTGTGCATCGAATACGCTTCACGCAGCATCAAAAGGTAGTGTGCAGAGAATTGCGGCGAAGACATTGAGAGGCACGGCCATGGTTACCGTGAAATCGAGCCAAAAGATATTCACCGACGCGGAAGTCGCCAGCTTGACTGGCATCTGCGTGGATCACCTGCACAACTTCGCCAAGAGCCGCCACCTGGGATTCATCGCGCGTGCCGCAGAAGCGGCCGGAAAGCAAGCCGACCAATGGTTGTTCACCCTTTCCGACCTGACGGTGCTGGTAGCGCTGTTCCCCCGCTGTACACACTAAATACTGAAAACTTGGAACCTGCAAAGGCCTTCTTCAGCGTCACCGGAGAGGGCCTTTTCCTTTTTGTGATGGTCCTGCCACCAGGTTGCGGCCACGGTAGTAGCGGGGTATGCTGCCGGGAAGGGCAAACCGGGACGTATTCCGCGCATCGCACTGCCTGAGGAATGCCACCCGATGGGATCACGGATTCCTATCCTTCTCGCCTGCTTGGTTAGCATTGGCGGCCTGGTCGTTGGCGGGGTTGCGCGCACCCGTGCCAATCAGAACGCCACCCAGAGCCAGACGCAATCCCCCAAGAAGAACGAAGGCATCCCCGCGTCCCTGCCCAGAGGGAAAAAACTCATTCTGAAGGACGGCAGTTTTCACATTGTGCGGAGCTACGAGCGGAAGGGCGAACGCGTACGGTATTACAGTCTGGAGCGAGGAGATTGGGAAGAGATCCCGGCGGCGATGGTGGATTGGCAGGCCACGGCACGGATGGAAGCGGAGGCGGAGAGAGCCTCGGCCGCCATGGTGGAAAATGTTCATACTCAGGAACTGGCGTCAAAGGCGGAAATGACGCTGGACATCGACGCGAGCCTTCCGGTGGGAAAAGGTATTTTCCTGCCGCCGGGCGAAGGCATGTTCGTAGTCGAAGGAGCCTCAGTGAGTCGAGTGGAGCAGGTGGGCACACAGGTGAAGACGGACAAGAAGCAGGTCCTTAAACAGATGATCTCTCCGGTTCCGCTTGTACCCAGCAAACTGAACGTGGTGGTTCCGGGCGCTAGAGCCAAGCTGCGCGTGACAACTCCGACTCCCGAGTTTTTCCTGCGCGAGGCGCCTCCAGATCCGGACCGCGTCACGCCCATCCTGAAAAGCAGCCGGCCGGGCGAATCCGGGCCCGAAATCGAGCTGTTGCGCGCGAAAGTGAAAGGCAACAAGCGGCAACTGGAATCTACGAAAAACCTGTTCGGGATGGACTTGGGAACAGAGCGAAACGAGATTTCGCTCGAGCGCTGGGAAGTCGCGCCGTCGGTCTACCGCTTCACATTGAGCCAGCCGCTGCCGCCGGGGGAATATGCCTTAGCGGAAATTCTGCCGGACGGCATGAACCTGTATGTCTGGGAATTCGGGGTGGATGTGCATCCTGCCGTTAGCACTAAATGAAAATAAGAAATTCACACAGCGCATACAGAGGACGGCGCGCGGAGTTCACAGAAAGCTAGCGGGTGAGCAGGTTTAGTACTTCAGTGATTCCGCTGGGGCAGCCGAGAAAATATCGCGCATTACACCGAGAACGTCGGAGATACGAAAAGGCTTCTGCAGGCGGCGGGATTCACCGGGCTTGGCGCCGGCTGCCGCGGGATCCACCAAATCGCCGGTCATAAAAACCACGGCAGGCGGGTGACTCCCGGCCGCCAGAAGGATGCGCTCCGCGACTACTTGGCCGTCGGCATTCTCCCCCGCACCGGAAAGCTTCAGATCGCAGAGCAAAGCGTCATAGGGACGGCTGAGAATGAGCGCAAGCGCTTCCTCGGCGGTGGCCGCGCAATCCACGTGTAAACCATGCGCGGAGAGGCCCTCCTCGAGAAGCGTGCGAATGCTTTCCTCATCATCCAATACAAGGATAGAGCGACCCTTCACCAATGTTGGAACGGGGCGGAACCATTCTGAGGAACTAGAATCGGGTCCTTTGAGGGGCGCCGCTGATGCTTCTCCCGTGGCGGCCGGAAGATAAATGGTAAAGGCCGAGCCGCCGGCGGGAAGCGCCTCCGCCTCCATGGTTCCGCCATGCTCTCGAACAATGGACATGCAGATGCTTAAACCGAGGCCCGTGCCGCCGCCAGGGCGCTTCGTGGTATAGAAGGGATCGAAGATGCGTGACAGCGATTCGGGCTTGATCCCCACGCCGTCATCCTGGACGGTAACCACAAGACGGCTGGCATTGAGTTGGAGACGGATCTGAATTCGTCCCGCCGCGCGGACTTCGCGGATGGCTTGCTCGGCGTTGGTGATGAGATTCAGAAAAACCTGTATGAGTTGGTTGGCGTCGCCAATGACACCGGGCAGACCGGGCTGCGGGTGAAAGTCCACCTCGATGCTATTCCGGTGCAGAGAATGTTCGTGCAATTGCAAGGTGCGCTCAATAAGGCTGTTGAGGTCCAGGGGCTTTTTCTGGGGCGAAGCCGGCCGGGAAAATTCGAGGAGATTTTGAACAATGCGCGCGGCGCGGCGGGCTTGGCGATGCGTGAGGTCGAGCTGGCGCCGAGTGGCTTCTTCGACCCCCTGCTTTTCCCGCAGAAGCTCGGTAACGCCCAGAATGGCGGTCAAAGGATTATTGAGCTCGTGAGCGACACCGGCTAGCATCTGGCCCATGGCGGCCAGTTTTTCCGCTTGAATGAGTTGTTCCTCGAGTCGTTTGAGCTCAGTGACGTCGCGTCCAGAAATGACAACACCATCAATCTTTCCGGATTCAGTGAATAAAGGACTGAGATGGCAGCGCATGCGGCGCCAATCACCCTGTTTATGACGAATACGAATTTCCAGAGAAGCAAACTTCTGCCGCCCGGCAACAATTTCGTCGAACAGGGAGAGCAGCATGGGGCGGTCTTCCGGATGGGTGCTATCGCCGAGCTGCGTGTCCTTGTGCTCATCGGGTTCGAAGCCGAGAACGTCCTTAACGCGCGGGCTGACGAACGTGTAGTGCTTGGAAGAGTCCAGAACGAGGATTAGGTCCGGGAAACTATCCACCAGCCTGCGCGCGAACTCCTGTTCCCGGTATAGCCGGTGCTCCATCTCCCGCCGTTCGGTGATGTCCATAAGCGCGCCCTGATAGCGAACGACACGTCCGCTGTTATCCCGCACGACCGCGGTCGTATTCAGGCAAACGATGGGACAACCGTCCATGCGCATCAGGGTGATCTCTCGGCCTTCCAAGGCGGTTTGACTCTCTACTTCCTGTTTGAGGAGCTTCCTCTTCTGGAAATCCGTGAATACATCGGAAACCTGTTTGGCGAGGAGTTCCTCCTTTGACGGATAACCGAGCATGCGGACGAGCGCGGGATTCGCGTCCAGAATTTTCCCATCTGGCGTGGTGATGTAGATGCCCTCCTGGAGGGTTTCGAAAAGCTCGGTAAAGCGGGCCTCATTCCTGCGGAGGGACGTAATATCGCGCGCGAGAATAGTGATGCCGACCACTTTGTCCGAACGCAGCATGGCATGAGCAACGCACTCAAAATAAAACACAGTGCTCTTGTTTTTCAGGCGGATCTGGAGCACTCCCTCCCAATGCCGCCGCTCGAGAAAACGGGGCATGGCGCGGCGGGCCATCTCCTCGCCGCCGCCGGTTCCCTCTTCGAGAAAATCACTCAGAGGACGCCCGATGATCTGCTGGAAAGGAACATTGATAAGATCGGCGAAACTCCGATTGACGGCACGAACTGCACCGTCGAGATCCAGCGCAATCAGGATGTCGTCAAAGGAATCGATGAGGTCGCGGTAGCCTTGCTGGGAACGGGCTATAATTTCAAAGAGCTGATCGAGCTGTTTATCGCTGGGCGGAGCGGCGTCGCGCTGCTCGATTCCACGCATGAGCCCCCGGATCTCCGACATCTCCTGGGTCTTTTTCCACATGTAGCCGCCGAATAGCACGACGAGGACGACCAGCCCGATCGGCAGGGCTTCGAAATGCCGAGACAGGGAGCGGATGGAATCCCAGGAGACCGCGGCAAAGACCACGGCGAGAACGAACAGGAGAAGAAACGTGAGGCGCCACAGCTCGTTCTGGCGTTTTTCAAATTGATCGAGGCGTGAGGAGGCGGGTGGGCGCGCTTCGCCACCAGACGAGGGCTTCTTCACAGGAAGCGATCCGGGTTGGCCTGTTTCGAACATGAATTTCCATGGACCCGTTGAAACGGGCCAAGTCAGCCCCGTTTAGGGTATCCATATTGTAGAAGCGGGATTCGACAAGCGGCAAGGACGGCGAACGGGAAGTGTACCGGAAGGATACCTACGCCGATGGTGCAAAAAGCAAAACGGCGTCCTCGTGGAACCGGGGACGCCGTTTTCTATTCCTGAATCTTGCGGGCAATGAAACCCGCGGGTTGCCCTAGTCCTGGCCTTCTGTGGCTGCCTCGGCGTCGGCTTCGTTGTCTTTCTGCAGGAAGTCGAGCGCCGCAGCTTCTTCTGCCGTAAGTTCGGCGGATTCCGGAATTTCCTCGGCAGGAGCGGGAGGCGGCATTTCCGTCAGCAACTGAATGCTGCGGTAGTGCTCGAGACCCGTACCGGCCGGGATCAGGCGACCCATGATGACGTTTTCCTTAAGGCCGCGCAGATAGTCAACCTTTCCGGCAACAGCCGCTTCGGTGAGCACGCGGGTGGTCTCCTGGAAGCTGGCGGCCGAAATGAAGGAATCGGTCGACAGCGACGCCTTGGTGATGCCGAGGAGGAGCGGGCGGCCGGTTGCGGGACGTCCACCATCGGCGATGATGCGGTCGTTTTCCTCGCGGAAGCGGAACTTGTCAATCTGCTCTTCGAGAAGGAAGGTGGTGTCCCCGACGTCTTCGACCTTAACCCAGCGCATCATCTGACGAGAGATCGTCTCGATGTGCTTGTCGTTGATGTTGACGCCCTGGAGGCGGTAGACCTCCTGAATGGCGTTGACGAGATACGCTTGCGTAAACTTTTCGCCGAGTACGGCGAGCAAGTCGTGCAGGTTGAGAGGGCCGTCAATGAGGGCTTCGCCAGCCTTGACGTGGTCGCCTTCCTGAACGTTGATGTGAATGCCGCGCGGAATGGAATATTCCTTGTTGGTCTTGCCATCCTCGCTCTCGACGTATACCTTGCGCATGCCCTTGGCGATATCGCCGTATTTGACGACGCCATCGATCTCGCTGATGACCGCGGGATCTTTGGGCTTGCGGGTTTCAAATAGCTCGACAACGCGCGGGAGGCCACCGGTGATGTCCTTGGTCTTGGTGGTTTCACGCGGGATTTTCGCGAGCACGTCACCCGCATGGACCTCGTCGCCATCCTTCACCATCAAGTGGGCGCGCGAAGGCATGAGGTACTTTTTGCGAACCTTGCCGGCGGAATCGCGAACAAGAATCGCGGGCTGATGCTTTTCGTCACCCGGCGGCAGCGTGACCACGTCCTGGGAGAGCCCGGTGACCTCGTCGACCTGCTCTTCGATGGTCAAGCCGGGACGCAGGTCGTCGAACTTCACGGAGCCGCTGCTCTCGGTGAGGATCGAGAAGGTGAAGGGATCCCATTCGGCAAGGATCTGGCCATGGATGACGTGTTCGCCGTCGGTAACGCGAAGGCGCGCGCCGTAGACCACATGGTAGCGCTCTTTTTCGCGGCCCTTTTCGTCAACAATGGCGATGAGGCCCGCGCGGTTCATGGCAATCAGCGAGCCGGCTGCGGAATCACGCGACTGATCTGCGGTCTTCCGGCCTTCCACGTGTTTGAGGTCGATGAATTTGACGATGCCGTTGTTGCGCGCTTCGAGGGTGGAGCGCTCGGAAACGCGCGTGGCCGTTCCGCCGATGTGGAATGTGCGCATGGTAAGCTGCGTGCCCGGTTCACCGATGGACTGCGCGGCGATGACGCCGACTGCTTCGCCCAGCTCGACCATGCGGCCGGAGGCC
Source organism: Candidatus Acidiferrum sp. (assembly GCA_041476465.1). Lineage (GTDB taxonomy): Bacteria > Acidobacteriota > Terriglobia > Acidiferrales > UBA7541 > Acidiferrum. The sequence continues at coordinate 8,054 of JBGOTL010000128.1, forward strand.
AGGTTACGCCCGTAGCAGAGAGCGCAGACACCTCGGCGCGATTCGCAAGTGAGCACGGAGCGGATACGCACGCGCTCAATACCTGCGCCCTGCACCTGGTTCGCGAGCTCCTCGGTGATCTCCTGATTGACTTCGACGATGACGTGCCCCTCGAAGTCCTTGATCTTGTCGAGCGAGACGCGGCCCACGATGCGATCGCGCAATGGTTCGACTTCGACACCGGCTTCAATAATGGGCTCGACGAAGATGCCATCGGAGGTGCCGCAATCACGCTCGTTGATGATAACGTCCTGCGCCACATCCACGAGGCGGCGGGTGAGATACCCGGAATCGGCGGTCTTCAGCGCGGTATCCGCAAGCCCCTTGCGCGCGCCGTGCGTCGAGATGAAGTACTGCAGCACGTTGAGGCCTTCGCGGAAGTTGGAGGTGATAGGCGTTTCGATGACTTCGCCGGAAGGCTTGGCCATTAAACCGCGCATACCGGAAAGCTGGCGGATCTGCTGCTTCGAGCCGCGGGCGCCGGAGTCCGCCATGACGTAAACGGGATTGATGATACCTTCCTTGTCCTGCGTCTCGAGTGCTTTGAACATTTCATCGGCGACTTTTTCCGTGATGTCGCCCCAGATGGCGATGACCTTGTTGTAGCGCTCGCCGTTGGTGATCGCGCCATCGAGGTACTGCTGCTGTACCTTGACGACTTCCTTTTCCGCGTTTTCCACGAGCTTGTACTTGTCGCTGGGGATGAGCATGTCATCGATGCCGATCGAGATGCCGGACTTGGTGGCGTAGGTGAAGCCCAGTTCCTTCAATTGATCGAGCAATACGACGGTGTCTTCCAGGCCGAAACGCAGATAGGCGTAATAGACCAATTGCTGAACGCCCTTCTTCTTCAGAAGGCCGTTCACGTAGGGAAAGTTTTCCGGCAAGTGCGAATTGAAGATAACCCGGCCCACCGTGGTCTGGATGAACTGGTGCACCATTTTGACAGGCACCGTGTGCGGTACGTCCTGATCGTCGTACGCGGTCGTAAGGTCGATGACTTCACCGGTGTAGCGCAGGCGGATGGGGCTGAGCAGCTCGACCTCGCCGGCTTCCAGCGCGAGGACCACTTCGTCGGTCGCCCCGAAGACGCGGCCTTCTCCCTTGGCGCCGGGCTTGGACTTGGTTAGGTAATAGATGCCCAGGACCATGTCCTGCGAGGGAACGGCGAGAGGCAGACCGTGCGCCGGGGACAGGATATTGCGCGAGCTGAGCATGAGCACAGACGCTTCGACCTGGGATTCCGGCGAAAGCGGAATGTGCACGGCCATCTGGTCGCCGTCAAAGTCCGCGTTGAACGCAGTGCAGACCAGCGGGTGGATGCGGATGGCTTTGCCTTCGACGAGTACCGGTTCGAACGCCTGAATGCCGAGGCGGTGAAGGGTCGGCGCGCGGTTGAGCATCACCGGGTGTTCGCGGATGACGTCTTCCAGAATGTCCCAAACGACGGGGTCCTGCTGCTCGACCATTTCCTTGGCTTGCTTGATGGTGGTGCAG
>JBGOTL010000129.1:0-9450 GCA_041476465.1 Candidatus Acidiferrum sp.
CGAAGTCTGGAAGAGATAATTGCTGAATGCATCTAAGCAAGAAGCTCGCCCTAAGATAAGTTCTCCCAAGGATTAATCCTAAGAAGGGCAGTCGAAGACTACGACTTTGATAGGCTGGAGGTGGAAGCGCAGTAATGCGTGAAGCTGACCAGTACTAATCGCCCGTTCGGCTTAATCATAAAACTTTCTCAAACCGTCTTTGAGGAAGTGTTTCAAACGGGCTCGGTAAGAGCCCGCAATCAATAAATGCAGTCGCCAATCTACACAGTGCGTTCGACCTGGAGTCGAACTTGTAACGCCAGCCTAAAGTCGGTCGTTTTACGACCGCACTTACATTCTGTTGTCGAACCCGCGATTCTGCGCTCCCATGGGAGTGCCGATATCGGTTCGCGGGTAAAAGTTTCCTGGTGGTCATACCGCGAGGGTCACACCCGTTCCCATCCCGAACACGGAAGTTAAGCCTCGCCGGGCCGATGATACTGCACGGGCAACTGTGTGGGAACGTAGGTCGCCGCCGGGATTAAAATCAAAAGGCCGTTCTGAGCGATCAGAGCGGCCTTTTTGTTTTGCGGCTGCCAAGTTTTCTATTGCGAGAGATTTGTTTGTCAGAGATTTGGAGGAGATGTGATGGAGCTTCGCATGGGCTGTGCGTACTTGAACGATCGGGAATTCGTTGCGGCATTCGAGAACTGCCAGTTGTCTGGCGCAATGTTCCACCACGCGGACCACGTGCGGCTGACCTGGTTGTACCTGGCGCAGTTCGGGGAAGCCGGCGCCCAGGAACGAATCCTGCAGGGCATCCGCAAAACGGCGCTGCATCACGGCGCGCCGGAAAAGTTTATTTACACCACCACAGTCGCCTGGGTGCGGCTGGTTGCCGCTGCGTGCGAGCCACCATTCACTGCGATATTGTTCGAACAGTGGGTCGCGGAGCATCCATGCCTGCTCGACAAAAACCATCTGTTGAATTATTACTCTAGCGCGCTTCTGCAGAGCCCCGCGGCTCGCGCCGGCTGGGTCGCTCCGGACATCGCGCCGCTGCCGTAGCGGATGACGAAACGGGCGGGCCCGAATAAGTACTATTGACCGTGGCGCAGGTCAGGGGTAGCTTGGGGTGATCCTGCTATGGTGTGTGAATTCCTCCTCTGCGAGGTTGCACATGTCGCTCAACACCCCCAAATCCGTTGGCGAATTCCTTCTTGACGATTTGCAGAGCCGCTGGGCAAGCTTGCGCTCGAATGAGCGCATCATCACCCGTGTAAAGCTCGTGGTCGAATGGGAAGAAGGCGCCGCGCAGCAGCGCGCTAACGCAGTCACAGTGGATGTGAGCCGCTCCGGATGCATGGCCGTGGTCGGGGCGGACCTGCCTCTGCGCCAGCGCGTTCACTTGATTCATCCCGTAAGCGGCCGCAAAGCCGAGGCGCAGGTGGTTTGGCGCAGCCATGAGGCATGGGATGCCGGCTTCGAACTCGTTCAGCCGGATGCCTCGTTTTGGGGACAGAGTTAGACCGCACTACTCAAAGACAACATTCCAGCGCAAAGAAACTGCCGCAGATTAGTTTGCATATCGCGTCGGCGCTGTGCTGCGCACGGATCTGTCTTGTAACGAAGAAGAGGTTCCTATATGTTTCGGATGCCCGCTCACCGGGCGGGACCAAAATTAGAATGCCAGTCTTCACAGGGGGTACCATGCCGGCCACGAGCCTGACGGTGCTGATCACCGGTGGAACGGACGGGCTGGGAAAAGCCGCCGGGCTTTTGCTGGCGCAGCGCGGATACCGGGTATTCGCCGCGGGCCGCTCGGCCGAAAAACGCGCGCAGCTCGATGCCCTGGCACGCGAGAAGAAACTGCCACTCGAATCCATCGAGCTCGATGTTTGCGACGACGCTTCGGTGCAGCGCGCGGTGCAAAGCATACTCGCCAAAGCGGGGGCCATCGACGTGCTCATCAATAATGCGGGCATCGGCTACATGGCGGTGGTGGAGGAGCTGCGCCTCGACGATCTTCGCCGGCAATTCGAGACAAATCTCTTCGGTGTCCTGCGCGTGACGCAAGCCGTCCTGCCGCAGATGCGCCAGCGCCGCCGCGGCCGCATCCTCATGATGAGCAGTGTCGCCGGAATCGTCACGCCGCCCACCTACGGCGCCTACAGCAGCAGCAAGCATGCCCTTGAGGGTTTAAGCAATGCGTTGCGGCTGGAGATGTATCCCTTCGGCGTGGAAGTGATCTTGATCGAACCGGGCTACATCGTCACCAATTTTCAGCAGACGGCGAAGGAACTTGCACAGACCTACGTGGAGGGAGCAAAGACCGGGCCTTACGCCAGAATTTACGCGGGTGCCTGGGCCGGGGCGAATAAGGGGCGCGGCGGCTCAAAGGTCACACCCGAAGACTGTGCCCGGGTGATTCTGCATGCCATCGAAACGCCCAGCCCCAAAGCGCGCTATGGCGTTACTCCGCTGGCGAAATTTGCGGCATGGGGCAAACGGCTGATGTCCGACCGCAGGATGGATGCCTTCCTGCGCGGCAAGTACGGAGTCTCCCGGGAAGCGTAGAGCCCGCGTTTACGGATTGGATATTTGAAACGACAAGCTGTTTTCGCGCAACTGCTCCCAGCGCCTCCTCCACGTTTCGTGCACCGGACTTTCCGCGTAGTCTGCCGCCGCGTCTGGACTGACAAACTCAATCACATAAACGCCGCTGTAATCCCGCACCTGATTGCGTTGCGTCTTCAGCCAGATATTCTTGATGCCCGGAATTTTTCCCGCCATGTCCTTGATGCCATCCAGCGCCTGCTGACGGTCGTTTTCAGAGACCGTGTCCTTAAACTTATAAAGCACCACGTGAATCACGCTCTTGGGCTGCCCGAACTTGTTTAGCGCTGAAACATTTCGTGTGCCCCAGACGCCTGCACCCATCCCTGCAACAAATAGCGCCGCGCAAAATGCAATGCTTACGACCTGCCGGTACGTAAACCTCATGCATTCCTCCCCGTAAGATGAATCACAAGCAGTCTATGCAAGCCGCGAATGGGGAGCAATACATCGCTCCTCGTTCAGCGCTTGCCATCCTTGCCGCAAGAGGTTTGACGAATCCGCCGCCAGGCAGCTAGGCTCGGAAGTCTGAACTACAGAGGACGGAATGGAATTTTCCAATGAGGACGTCCCCGCGCTGAATCAGCAAGAAGAAGGGCCGCCGCCCTTCCCGCGCCTTTGGGTCGGATATGCCCTGGGACTAGTTACCGTTTTCGCGGAGATTGTTGCGGTTTCACTGCATCCGGAGATTGCTAGGGAGCCGCTGTACGTCCCGCCACTCTATTTGTTTCTTCCCAGTTTCATCAGCATGGTCTATTGGCTGGTGTGTGTTTATGAATACCACGCACTGCTCTCCCATGTTACGGGGAAAAATTATCCAATCTCGCCGGCGCGCGCGGCGTGGTTTCACTTGATCCCCATCTACGGATTTTACTGGGCGTTCAAATGGCCGCGCGAGTTTTCGCGATTTGTAAACTCCCGGTTGCCGAGCCCGCTGATGAGGCCCGATAAGACAGGACTCTGCGTTTTCGTGGCGTTTGTTGTGTTCTTGCTGCTAGACCGGGGCTTGGGCATGATCCTGCTCTTCCTTGTGGCGTCGAATCTAACCGCTTGCCTGCGCACTGCCCTCGCAGCGCGACCTGCCCCGGCGAATGAGTTTCCGTCTTGATGAGTAAAGAGAAGCATGCCGGCCCGCAGCTCTCTGCTAGTTGAAGAACTCCGAAGAAAAGAACATGGCCCGGTGAACTGTGTTCACCGGGCCATGGTTCATTCCGTGATGAAAAATGTTCAGGGTTTGGTTGGCGCCGCAGCCGGCACGTAACCGGGCTTCGGGTCGGCCGGAGTGGCCACGCTGGCCGCGATCGGCTTCACTGCCGCAGCATCGCTGCCGAAGCGGATCAGGTAAGGCATGAACGGAGTAACTTCAAAAGGCATCTTCTCGCGTTCCGCCACCGTGCCGACGGGCTTGCTCTTCATCATCTCCAGCTTGTCATTCCATGGATCGATTTTCACGCGGCCGCCAATCGGCAGAGCCGCGATCATTTGCGGATTCTTCTTCTGATCGACCGGAGTCGAGGACTTGATTTCTCCCATCGAGGGTACGCGGTTCCCGAGGTGCGCGCTGATCAGGTTCGGAATCTCCTTCTGCCGTGAATCCAGCGCCTGCAGGAAGAGTCCCGCATTGCCCAGCTGTCCTTTGTAGGGCGAGTTGTTCAGCAACTGCACGCCTTTCTCGTTTGCCTGCCTTTCCTCGTCGGGCGTCCGGGCAAATCCAAAGTGGCGGAATGTTTCTTTGTCATCGACCAGCAGCTGGTCGAAGAAGGCGTACTGCGAATCGAGGCGGTGGCCGAGGACAACGTGGCTCAATTCATGGGCCAGCATTGCCGCGAGGCTCGCTTCATCCGGCAGGACGTCAATCAAGCCGCGGCTGAGCACGATGGTGTGCCCCACGGTGTAGGACTCCAGAGTGGAAGTCATCATCACGCGGCAACGCACATCCGGCTCGACGTCGATGTTGTTGGTAACCTCGAGGTTGTTCACCACGGTATCCAATACTTTGTCCACTTCGCCCTTTGGCGCGATCAAGCCGATGCGTTCCAGCCGGTCAATCACGTTATCTTCCGCCTGGCGGTCCCACGATCGTTGTGCCTGTATCGGCGACAGGTCATTGGTGTTCTTCGTTTCGTCTTGAACCGGTGTCTCCACCAAAATCTTGCTCAGCTCCTGCTCCTGCGACGAGTGGCCGAGGTTGTAACCCCACAGGCGTGTCTGCGCCTTAAAGTCGAGTTTCTTCGACAGCGCATAGTGCAAATCTTTTTCTTCACTGTACACAAACGTTGGCATCCACACGCCCGCCTGCACGTTGCTGCGCCAGCTATCGAAGTGGAAATACCAGCTGGAGTGGCCGCCGCCACCGTACGCGCCATTGAAGCGCACAATGTTATAGTCCTGATCTTCCACCCAGATGCGCCCCAGGAACCGGCCCTTGCCGGACTTCAACTGCGGCGTCACGTCGAATACCAGGCAGCGCACTTCGCCGAGAAATTCCCGGCGAACGTAGTCAAATTTGTAGTGCTGCCGGTCGAAGCCATTGGTGTCGATGAATATCATTTGCAGGAAGCCATCTGGCAGAAACTGCATCGAGAACGAGAGAAAGTTGCCAACCGAACCGAAGATTTTCTTGCCCTTGCTTTTCGAGTCGCTCAAGGGAACCAGGCTCACGCCCTTGGAGAAATCGGCGCGGCCCAGAAAATACTTGTCGCCGGCCGGCACCGCTCCCAGGTCCTTGTCGGCCTTCAGGTTCTGGATGTAGGTCTCCACGAGCGGCGAGTAATTCTTCACCTGGCCATACAGGCGGTTTTCGTTCGCGACGACGCGATCGACCACCTCTTCCATGGTCCGCAGTTGGTCCGCTGGCCGCGGCGTCGCTGCCGTGGCGAGGGTTCCCAACCCGCTAAGAATTAAAACGAAGATGGTTGTAGCTAGCTTGCGCATTTTCTATCTCCCTCAGTAAGCCAGGCGGAATTCGATTCGCACACGGGCCGGAAAATCCACCGGCTGTCCATCACGTTTTGCCGGCTTGAATTTAATTTGTTGAGCGGCGCGCACGGCGGTTTCATCCAGGCCGTGTCCGAGTCCGCTGATGATGTGATTCATCTGAACCGTTCCATTCGTCAAGAAAATCAGGTCCAGCACCACGTCGCCTTCAATCCTCAGACTACGTCCTTCCGCGGTATATTCGGGCCGCGGTTTGTCCAGGATGTCAACAGGCGTGTCCGCCGGTCCGCCGGCAGTCGCTTTTTTCTTCGGCGCGTCCGTCGCGGCGGTTTGGTCGCCAAAGCCGCTGGCCACCACCGTGCCTTTCCTGCCGCCGCTTGGCGGAGGATTGGCCGTGCCGTTTCCAAAGCCGGTGCTCGCCACGGTTCCGCGGATCCCTTTGTCTCCGCCGGTTCCGTTGCCGTATCCGGGTCCGCCCGGCAGAGCAGGTGAGCCCAGCCGATTCACGTTGGCCGCCTTGTTCGGATCGCCCTTTCCAGGAAGTCCGTGATCATCGCCGAAGCCGCCCGTCTGCACTTTGTTTACGGGTGCAACCACGGTGGCTGGCGCGGCGCTGCCGCTACCCATGTTTCCTACCTTCACGTCTTCTTTCGGGCGCTTGGGCTGGTTCGTCGGCGTATCGATTTTTACCGCTTCGAAAACGGGATTCAGATCCAATGCTTTCGCGTCCACCGTGTGCACCTTGGGTTGCACCACCTTCGGCGTCATGAAAACATGTTGCTGCAAAGGATTCAGCTTTACGGGTTCGATTACTTCTGGCTTCACTTCGACTGCGGGCGTCTTCACCTTCACCTTTGGAGGCGGCGGCGGCGGTGGCGCGACCGGCACGAGTGTGACCGGCTGCATGATTTCCACGATCGTATAATTCAGCGCGGTCTGCAGCCTGTCCGGGAAGAGGAGCGGTAGAAGCAGCACGAACACCACAATCGCCAGCTGCACAAGGGCGCTTACTCCCAGGCGGTCCCAGCGAGGCTTGGGGTCCGGCAGCAGCGCCAAACGCGCGGGTATCTGCTTCGTGCCGATGGCCTGCTTCCAAGCCTGGGGATTTACGGAGCGTCCGCGGATAGCGTCGAAACCGACGCCCATCGTCGTGTTCGGTGGTGGTTCTAAAATCATAGTTGTCATCCGCGTGCCGCCTCGATCAAGTTTCCGTCCAAGAAATCCTAGTGACGCCGGAGAAATTCATGGTCCCGGGTCAGGACGTGCGATTTACCAGTACGAGGGTACTGACGAGGTCGGAGGGTCCGAATAGGACTTTCGTACTAAAGACGCGAACTCGCTAATGCCAATGCGAGCGCACTGTGGAATCCCTCCTTTTCCAGGTAAACCCTGCGAAACGGCTTGTGTTGCGGGCGGGTTCGCAACCTTTTTAGGATACCGCAAACCAGGGCAAGGTACCGCCTCTTTCGCGCACCGTTTTCCTCCAGAGGGCTTATCCTTTAGGATGCGCCGGGGAGTCCCCGCGTTGGTTGGGAGTAACTCCAGTCTTGTGAACGGGCTGTGACAAAACGATGAGCGATAACGCAGCAAGCCGGCTAGACGGAAAAGGCACTGTCAATTTGGCGTGCCCGCTCGCCGGGTTTCCCGACCTGGTCGAATCGCTCTATACCCAGTCAAATGCATCCCGATGGAACCTCTCTCGTCCACGTTTTGATGCCGCTCTCGAACGCAGTATTCGGAAGCGTTTTTCCACAGGGTCCCTCTCCCCGAAGGAACTCGACGAATATCTTGCCACCCTGCATCTCGAAGACCTGGCGCTGGCCTCCGCATGTGCCGAAGCCTCGGAAGCTGCCTGGGAATATTTTGTGGCGGCCTATCGCAGCTATTTGCGCGCAGCTGCCCGCTCCATTCTGCGCGGCGCTTCCGGCTCCGAGGACCTTGCCGATTCACTCTTTGCGGATCTCTATGGCCTCGCTGACGGCAAGCGTGGTGAGCGCTCTCTCTTTCGTTATTTCCACGGCCGCAGCACATTGAAGACCTGGCTGCGTGCCGTTCTCGCGCAGCGCCACATCGACTCCATCCGCGCGGCCCGCCGCTTCGCAAGCCTTCCCGAGGACGACGCTGAAACCAGCCGGCAGATTCCGCGGCACGACACCGTCACGCAGCCGGGCGATCCCCACCGTGACCGCTACATTGTTCTTTTTACCGCCGCCCTGCACACCTCGCTCAATCAACTCGAACAGCAGGATAAGGATCGCCTTCGCCTCTACTACGCTGAACAGCAGACCCTTGCCGAAATCGGCCGCCGCCTCGGCGAGCATGAATCCAGCGTCTCGCGCCATCTCGATCGTATCCGCCGCGAACTTCGTATCCAGGTGGAAGTAATCTTGAGCAGCGGCCGCGCTGCTGTCGATGGTGACGCAGCGAAACGAGGTCTAAGCGACGCCGAGATCGCGCTTTGCTTCGAATACGCCTCCGCGGACGCCCCGATTGATCTCGATAAACTTTTCCCTGCGAAAGACCAGCAAAGCCCAAAGATGGGGAGGCGGGAACCATGATCCTGCACTGCAAGAAGGCGCTGCGAAATCGTTCTAAAAGTGGAGAAGCTCATGGCGCTTGACGACCGCGATCACAACTTCGAAAAAGCGCTCGGACGCCACCTGCGCGGCGATGTGCGGCGCGAAGCCTGCCCTGAGGCGGATGTGCTGGCCGCGTACCACGAGCGCTCCATGTCGCCCGAAGAACTCAACTCGTGGAAGCACCACATTGCTGCATGCGCGCGCTGCCAGGAAGTCCTTATACAGCTCGAGGCTACCGATGCGATTCCCATAAACATCGATCAGCCGGAAAGCATCCTTGCAATGCGGCGGCCGGAAATGGCCATGGCCATTTCCATGGATAGCGCGCCCGCAGCGCTTCCGCAATCTGTTCCGGCGAAGGGCGTCTTGCCATTCTCGAATATTCGGCGCAAGGCCTCCTTGCGGTGGTTCGCGCCTTTAGGCGCTGTCGCCGCGGGATTGCTCGTTTGGGTGACCCTGCGCGAAGCGAAGACACCAGCGCCGCATGAAGAGAAGTCGGTCCAGATCGCCCAGAATCGCGACGTGGCTCCTCCAGCCACCATCGCGCCAGCTTCAGTCGAGCCGCCTGCCCGAAGCGATACGATGCGACAAACGGAAAAAGTACCAACGGCGAAGGTAGATTCCGGGCGTCGCGTATCGCGCGATTCAGAGAAGTCTGAGATAACTGCGGGAGTGGCTCCCAAGTCCACAGTCGCGGCGGTGGCCGCAGCACCTGCGGAAAATGACCGTGTCGCGGGGGATCGCGTGGCACTGGAAAACGATCTTCGCGCGGCGAATCGGCCAGACCTTACACTAGACGTTGTTCAGGAGCAGAAAAAATCGGAGATGTCACGGGTAGCCGCGCCATCTCCGCCTCAACCATCCGTCGCTAAGATCGCCACAGCGGACGCGGCGGCGCCTGAAGTGGCCGCGAAGCAGAAAGCTGCTGGGGCGGTTGCAGCCACGTCGCAAACAGTCGAAATCACATCGCAGACAGCCGAAGTCCCGTCCAACTTCAAAAAGTCGTCAGCTCTCCGCCTGGAAGCCGCGCAAAATGCCAGGCTAATTCTCGCGACAGATGGCAAGTCCGCTTGGCGTCTTGGTTCCGCGGGCATTATCGAGTATTCGTCGAATGGCGGAAAGAAATGGGTGCCCCAAGCCAGCGGTGTGGCCAGTGATCTTCTGGCGGGCTCCGCGCCATCGAAAAAAGTCTGCTGGGTGGTCGGCCGCGCAGGAATAATCCTGCTGACAGCCGACGGCGGCGCGACCTGGAAACAACTGCCATCACCGATTGCGGACGATCTCGGCGGAATTCATGCCGCGGATGCCTTGCGCGCCACCATCCGGGACGTGGCCAACC
>JBGOTL010000130.1:0-9379 GCA_041476465.1 Candidatus Acidiferrum sp.
ATCGCTTTATTCCACCTCCCGCAAGGCGTCGTCCAGCCCGGGCATTTTCTGGGAGTCCCGTTCGATGCCGGCGATCTGCTTTCCAGCCTTCTGCTCACCACCAACCTCACGCACCGCGTCCCGATCCTGGGCCCCATCTGGAGCTTGCCCTACGAAATGCAGATGTACCTGTTCCTGCCCGGGCTGTACTTGCTGATCCGCGCGGGCCGCTCCTTGTGGCGCATCGGGATGCTCTGGGCGCTCGCCATCGGCCTGGGGATTTTCCTGCTGCGTTTCCCATCCATCCCCAATCCAAACTTGCTCCTCTTCGTGCCCAGTTTTCTTCCCGGCATCCTCGCTTATCAACTCCAGAAAAAGACCCGCCCGCGTCTCCCGGCTTTTTTATGGCCTCCGGTAATTTTGGCGCTCACAGCATTTTTTCTTGGTGGATCGACGAATGAGAATTGGGCGCAAAAATGGCTCACTTGCCTGCTGCTGGGCCTCGCCATACCGCTATTCTCGGAAGTCTCGGCAGCCTGGCTGGTCGTCCCAAGCCATTTCATCGCCAAATACTCTTATGGCGTTTACCTCACCCACTTTTTCTCGATCTGGCTGGCCTTTGATCGCCTCGCGGCTTGGCCGCTGTTTGCAAAAATAGCCATGTTCCTGGCTCTCGCCGCCGGGCTGCCGGTCTTGTTTTACCATGCCCTCGAAGAGCCCCTGATCCGCGCCGGAAAAAGAATTGCGGACCAATACGCTGCCTGAAGGCCACGCCGCGTGATGCCAGGGCAGGGGACTCCCGGCGGGGGAGCCCTGAGCGACCCTAACGGGAAGCGTTAAGACAAATCGGGGTGGCCCTTGATTCGGGCGAAGGCGTGGGTGAGGCAACCCCCCAGCCCTTTCTTCCTAGTGCTACCCCGTTCTAGTACATCGGTACTTCCAAAGCCCCGAACCATTTTGTACCCGGAGTTCTATTGTTCCCTGGACCCCACCCGGTTACACTCTTCCCTTCAATCAGGGAGGTCTGCTTTGACCGGCTCAGAACGCCGTACTACACAGCGCTTTTCCATGCGCCTGCCGCTTACCGTCCGTTGGACCACGGGCGCGGCCGTGGGCGAAACCAGCACCGAATCCCGGGACGTCAGCTCCCGCGGGGTCTACTTCTTCCTGCCCAAGGACGTGAAGGCAGGCGCCGCCGTCGAGATCCTTCTGACCCTTCCCAACGAAATTACCTTGGCCGGCCCCGTCCGTGTACGTTGCCTCGGCCGCGTGCAGCGCACCGAGCAGCGCGATGAAGGCGCCATCGGCGTCGTCGCCGCCATCGAGCGCTACGAATTCCTGCGTACCGACGAAGACAACCGCTAGTTCGCAAGCGGGATTTCCTGCAAACGATTTGTGGAGATGTTGCTGTACCAAGTTTTGCTGAATTGATTTCTAACGAGTTCCTTGCTCGCTCACTGCGGAGGCGGGCGGGATAAGCCGGGGTACCTTGGCCCCTCAGCGAAGCGCCCCGGCACTTTTTTTCTACCTTATTCCCAGCCGCCTTCGGCGCTTCCGCGAATTCAATCTCCACCCTGTTACCTCTCCGCCGCCTGTCCTTCAGGGCAGGCGACTTTCGCTTGTCTTCTGGGAGACGATGGTTGCTGCCCAACGGGGGGACAGCCTGGAATACCCAAGGCGCGACCGAGTTTTGTATGCGTTGCTGCATCCACGACCCACCCGTGGCAACTGATTTGTCAGCGAGCTCCCTGGATGAGAGCTTTCGCGGTTTGGAGAAAGTTTGGAAATGTCCCTGGAACCGGAAACCGTACAAGCAGAAGTCGCCGCCGAGAATGCCAGGGAAGAGATTCCCCTTCTCGAGTTGGCGGAGATTCTGGATCAGCACAAGATCTGGGTTGAAACCAGCGGGGAATCGGGCGCGAAGGCTGATCTCAGCGGCGTGAATCTTTCGCGCGCGGATCTTACCGGGGTGAATCTGCAAGGCGCCTGCCTGCAGCGAGCAGATCTGCGCGGCGCGGATCTTTCCATGGCCAATCTGCGCGGCGCCATCCTGGTGCATGCGGATCTGGGCGGCGCAAATCTTCTCGGCACCGAATTGCGCGGGGCCAACTTGATGGGCGCCATTCTGTATGGCGCGGAAGGCCTGTGGGTGGGGCGCCTCGGCGGGACCAATCTGTTTGACGCGCTACTGCCGGAATCGGTGGCGGCTATCGACGGAACGCAAGCTATCGCGCAGGCCACGAAAGTTGCGCGCTGGGTCTTTTTTCTGACCGTGTCGCTCTGTGCGGTCTGCGCCCTGTTCATCATTCTGACCACGGACGCGCGTCTTTTACTCGATGGCTCAGCACTGCCACTTTCCTCCCTTCCCAATGTTCTGCCCATGAGCGGCTTTTATCTGGGCGCGCCGCTGCTTCTCTTTATCGTGTACGTGCGTTTTCATTTTCTACTACTGCGGTTGTGGGGAAGCATAGCGGCGCTTCCCGCTGTTTTTCCGGATGGGGAAACGCCGGAAAAGGATGGCCCTTGGTTCCTGATGGGGCTAATCCGGCGAAGTTTTAAGGGTCCACGGGATGTGCGCTCGCCGCTGGCCACGTTGGAGACCAGCCTTGCAATGCTTCTGGTGTACTGGGTCGTGCCGGCCACGTTGTTCCTGTTTTGGTTGCGTTACCTGGTGCGCCAGGATTTTCGCGGGACGTTGTTGCAGCTTGTACTGGTCACCATGGCGGTAGCCACGGCGACCGGCCTGCCCATCGTTGTTTCGCGCGCACTGCGCCCGGGCGACTTGCGCCACACGCGTTCAAGAAATCTCTTGCGCATGATGGGGAAGACCTTGCGCGCGGCCCTGGCCACCGCGATCATTCTTATGTCTCTATCGATTGGAGTTCTTCGCGGACTGCCGGCGGACCGCGCGGTGGCACCAGAATTCGGGGCAGGTAACCCCCGGCGCTGGTCCGCACAACTATTGCAGTACGTGGGCTTCCGCCCGTATGCGGACATCACCGAGGCGAGTTTTGCTTCCCTGCCGGGGCACGGCGAACTTACGGACGCGGCCCTTGCGGATCTGCCGGGCGCCCGGCTCAATCAAATCAATTTGCGCTACGCGCGGGCCTACCGATCCGTGTTCATCAATGCGCGACTGTGGCGCGCGGACCTGGAAGGCGCTTATCTTTCCGAAGCGGATTTGCGCGGAGCGAATCTTCGTGAAGCGATTCTACGCTCGGCGACGCTGGACCGGGTTCGCGCAGGGCAAGCCAATCTGGTTTCCGTGGACGCCCAGGGAGTGAATCTTGCGAGCGCGGATCTTCGCGCCGCGGATCTCTCCTATGGCAATTTTGAAAACGCGACACTCTCCAACGTCAAGTTCAACACCGCAAGCTTGTATGCCGCGAATCTGCGCAATGCCCGGCTGCTGCGCGCGGATTTGTCGCGCGCGGATTTGCGCGACGCCAAGCTTGAAAATGCCATACTGTCACTCGCCGTATTGCAGGAAACAGATTTGTCCTCGGCGAAGCTTTCGGGCGCAAATCTCACCGGAGCGCAGTTGAAGGGAACCATCCTGCTGGATGCGGATCTGACGAAAGCAGATCTGCGCGGAGCCAATCTGTCCGGGGCAATTTTGCGCGGCGCGCATCTCGATGGCGCCAACCTCGATGGCGTGGATCTTCGCGAGGCGATCGGTTTGAGCGCCGCGCAAGTATGCGCCGCGACAAACGGGCGGCGCGCTATCCTGGCGCCGGAATTTCAATTGGAAGTTGAAGCCCTCTGCGGCCCGCCTCGATTGGCCGTCCCCGCGGCTAAGTGATGTATTGACCGCCCCGCGGTCATGCTTACAATTGACCGCCCCGGCAAGGCCGGGATCTTCGACTTCGGGGTCATGCCTGCAAAGGATTGCGCTCACTTCAAAGGACGATTTCCACGGCACCGCGAGTTGAGCGCGGCTATTCCTGGTTTTTCATTTTCAGTTTGCTTTTATTGTCCTCGAGAAATGCGCGCAGGCCTTCGAACGCCGCCAGCAGGCGGACCCATTGCTCGTAATAGAGTGTGACGGGGAAACGTCCGAGGCCGTAGACGCTTACACCGCCTTTTTCGCTTACCCGAAACTCCAAATTGCCGCTTCTCTTTGACGCTCCTTGTTTTTCCAGTTCAGCGATTCGTGCTTTCAATTCATCCATCGTTGGTTCAGACATGGGCTACCTTTCCAGAAATGTGATAATCGAATCGACTTCTACTGCCAGCGAGCCAAGCCCCGCCACTGCAAGGGAAAGACGGTTAAGTTTCTTCGCCGAAGCGTTTGATGTCTTCGGGGCCTTCCTTCAGCGGTCCCCTCAAGCGGCCCTGCACAAGTTCACGAATCTGGCCGACGATGTCAGGATTCGCGAGGGTGGTGATGTCGCCGGGATCCATGTTATTAGAGATCGCCGCGAGGACCCGGCGCATGATTTTTCCCGAGCGGGTCTTGGGCATGTCCGGGACGATGTGAATTCTTTTCGGACGGGCGATTTTGCCGATGATGGTTTCAATGGCGGCGGTGACCTTGTCCTGAACGGCTTTCGCGGGCAGCACGCCGGGCTTCAGTGAAATATAGATCTCCGGCACGCGGCCTTTCAGTTCGTCGACGACGGGAACGACAGCGGCTTCCGCGACTTCCGGCAAGGTGAGACACGCGGATTCGAGTTCTTTGGTGCCGAGACGATGACCGGCGACGTTGATGACGTCATCTACGCGGCCGAGGATGCGGTAGAACCCGTCTTTGGGAAGGACGGCGCCGTCCGCGGCGTAATACGGCCAATCGCGCCAGTCTTTGCTGTGCGGGTTCTTGTTGTACTTTTTGTAGTATTGGCTGACGAAACGTTGCGGGTCGCCCCAGATGGTCTGCATAATGCCGGGCCATGGATTCCGGATGCAGATGTTGCCGGCCAGGCCAGCGCCGGGAACAACTTCGTGGCCTTCTTCGTCCCAAATTACCGGGTAAATTCCGAGGCAGGCAGGGCCGGCGCTGCCCGGCTTCATGGCATCCAGAGCGGGCTTGGTCGTGCATAGAAAGCCACCGGTTTCCGTTTGCCACCAGGTATCCACGATCACGGCCTGGCCTTTGCCTACTACTTCGTGAAACCACTTCCAAACTTCCGGTTCGATCGGTTCGCCCACGGTGGTCATGTGCTTGAAGTGGTAGTTGTGCTTTTTTGGTTCCTCGGCGCCGGCTTTGCGGAGCATGCGGATGGCGGTGGGAGAGGTGTGGAAGATATTGACGTCCAGGCGTTCCGCGATGCGCCAGGGGCGGCCAGCATCGGGGAATTGCGGGACGCCTTCATAGAGCACGCTGGTGGCAGCGAGCGCGAGGGGTCCATAGACAATGTAGGAGTGTCCGGTGATCCAGCCGATGTCGGCCATGCACCAGTAGACGTCCTCGGGATGAATGTCCTGGTAATACCTGGCGGTGCCGGTGACATAGGCGAGATAACCTCCCGTACCGTGCTGGCAACCTTTCGGCTTGCCAGTGGTGCCGCTGGTGTACATGAGGAAGAGCGGCGCTTGGGCATCCTGAGATACGGGTTCGACGAGCTGATTGCGGTAGTCCTTCAAAACTTCATCGACAAAATAATCGCGCTCCATGATCATCGGGGCTTCGGAAGCGAATTTGTGCGGGTAGCGCTTCCAGACCAGAACTTTTTCGATGTGCTGGCCTGCTTTTTTCGCGGTTTCCACGGCGATGTCCGCGTTGCCCTTGTGGTCCACCCAGCGGCCGTTGCGGTGATAGCCGTCGACATAGATCAACACCCGGCTGCCGGAATCCGCAGCACGCAGGCCGCAGGCTTCGCCGCTGAATCCGCCGAAGACCACGGAGTGCACGACACCCAAGCGCGCGCAGGCCAGCATGGTGACGGGCAGCTCCGGGATCATGGGCATGTGAATGGTGACGCGATCGCCGTTTTTTAGCCCGGCGAAATCGCGCAGCATCGCCGCGAGTTCATTCACGCGGCGGTAGAGCTCCTGATAGGTGATGACGACAGGCGCTTCGTCTTCCGGCTCGGGCACAAAGATCAGCGCCGCTTTGTTCTTATGTTTCGCGAGGTGGCGGTCCACGCAGTTGTAGCATGCGTTCAGCTTGCCGCCGACGAACCATTTCCAAAAGGGCGGATGGCTGGTATCCAGAGTGGTGTGCCAATACTGATCCCAGTGAAGAAGCTCGGCATATTCGCGAAAGCATTCCGGAAAATGTTTTTCATCGAAGCGTTCGACAAACTTTGGATCGTTCAGATTAGCCTGGGCAATGAATTTTGCCGATGGGTGGAAATACTCCTCCTCTTTCCAGTGCACGGCGATCTGCGATTCCGTCAATGCATGTCTGGGTTTCTTCGGGCTCTTAACGCGGGTCTTGGCCACGGCCGTTGCTCTCCTGGGAGTTGAACCACTCTTGTCTGGCATATTGTGTCAAAGCTACCTTGAAATGTCCTCTTCCTAAATTTAATGAGAGGGCCCTTTTTTTGCCAATTATTTATCCTTGAGGGATGGAGAACTTCGCCGGAATCGTGGTACTACTATCCGTTGACCATTTCTCAAGCCATCTTTCTTTTTCTTGCCGGGGGACTCGGCGGCGCGATTAATGCCGTGGCCGGGGGCGGCAGCTTTTTTTCATTTCCCGCGCTCATGTTCACCGGGGTTGCGCCCGTTCCCGCGAACGCCACGAGCACCATCGCCCTGTGGGTAGGGGTGACGGCCAGCGGGGGCGCATATCGCAATCGATTGAACATTGCGCGCCGCATATTCATTCCGCTCATGGTGATGAGCGTACTTGGCGGGCTGGCAGGCGCGCTGCTGCTGATCAAGACGCCGGCGCAAACTTTTCTGCGCGTACTCCCGTGGCTGATGCTGGGAGCGACGCTGCTATTCACCTTCGGCAAGCACCTCACGCGGCGGCTTTCCGGCAGCATCGCGCAAGATGCCAGCGGGTCAGCCATCGGCGTCGCCGCAATATTCGAATTAATGGTATCCATTTACGGCGGGTATTTCGGCGGGGGAGTGGGCATGATGAACCTGGCCATGCTCGCAGCGCTGGGAATGACCGACATCTTCGCGATGAACGCGTTGAAAGTGGTCTTGGGCGGCATCATCAATGGCGTTGCGACGATTGCGTTTGTGGTCAGCGGATTGATCGTATGGCCGCAAGCGCTGGTGATGATCGCTGGGGCGACCCTGGGAGGCTATTTTGCCGCGCACTATTCGCAGAAGTTGCCGCAGGCGTGGATACGCAATTTCGTGATTGTGGCCGGCTGCGCCATGACCATCTATTTTTTTGTTAAAGGTTATGGGTAGTGGCGCAACGTAGGAGGCCACCGATTAGGGCCTAGATATATGTATAGTAAACGAAAAGTACAATATACTCGTGACAGTAATGCGGATGCGGACCTTTACCACGCTCTGCGGCGCTACTGGGGCTATGAGTCGTTTCGCCCGCTACAAGAAAAGATTGTGCGAAGCCTGCTGCAAGGCCGGGACACTTGCGTGGTAATGCCAACCGGCGGGGAAATCCTTTGTGGGATGCTCATCCCACTTTGAAACATCGCCTCATGGATGTGCATGATTCACTCTGTCAGAAGTTCCTGCAAGTATGTTGGCCATTGATTGTGGCAAGCAACCTGCTGCAATTGGATAAGCGGCAGCTTGTGAAGGGACAATCAAGTGCCTTCTTGTTGGTCATGCTTGGTCATCCTTGAACCGGACGTTCAAGTGTGCCCCTTCTGCGGCGCCGACCAAACGCGCCCAGTCGCATTCGTTAGTAGCAACGCACCGCAACCGCTTACGCTGCATTCTTTTTTTCACGACTGGGGCATTGTGATCGCTATCCTTGCCGTCGCGGTTTGCAGTTTGGCAGGTGTCCTTTGGCACAATTTGGGGGGGCACAGCCTGAGCCCTTCTTTGGAGGCGGCGCAGGTTGCAGCCAAATCACTGCGGGAGATTCGCGAGGGGCTCTCCGCCTATGCTCTTTCCGCTAAAGACACGTATCCCGCGACATTGGATCCGGTGGGTGAGTCGGCGAGACGGCCCATGCTGGCTGCTTCGAGAGCAGGATACATCTTGAACTATAGCCCGCAGGCTTCCGCAGGCGATGGAACTTTCCGAAGCTTTGTACTTCGGGCGCGTCCGGAAAAAAGCAACTACCTCAATCTTTATAACAATGAAACCGGTGTGGTCCGAGCAACTGGGGAAAACCGGCCAGCCACTGGACAGGATCCGCCATTTTGAAGGTTGCATGAATTTTGCATGCGAGGAATCGATCCGCAAGCATTCTTGGGAGCGCTTCCCATTCTGATTCGATTCAGGAAACCAAACTGCGACATCGTTCCAAATTGAACCATAGCGAGCGCCCAGTATTTCCGGTGATTGCGCTGTGTTAGAGAGAGTCGGTTCAGTTATGGCACATGGAACGATAATTGCTCCCCAAAAGCTTTCATCGGGCCACAGATTGATTAGAAGCTTGTCCTGGGGGGGGTTGCAATGAAATGCCGGAGACGCCAAAAAGGGTTTTCACTCATCGAGTTACTGATTGTCGTGGCTATTATTTTGATTATTGCAGCCATCGCAATACCAAATCTTTTGAGGTCGAAAATTTCCGCGAATGAAGCCTCGGCCGTGGGTTCACTTCGCACGCTGAATTCCGCCTGCATCGCCTATTCGTCGACTTGGGGCATAGGTTTTCCCTCGGCACTATCCCGATTGGGACCTGGGAAACCCGCCACGGCTGCCACCGCGGACCTGATTGACAGCGTGCTCGCCACAGGGACTAAATCTGGCTACACATTTACTTACGTTTCGGGTGCTCCCGCGGGTGGAATTATTTCGACGTTCACCATCAACGCAAACCCGGTGACGGTCAACTTCTCGGGAATACGGTATTTCTTTGACGACCAATCAGGTGTCTATCGTTATAATTCCGGCGGCCCCGCTAGCATCGCAAGCACGCCGCTCGGTTAGTGCCATCCTTCCTTTTGGTTCCTTGGGGGCAGGGCGCGCCGTGACGCCGGAATCGTCGAGCGACGTGTATTGTGATTCCAATGACCCCAAGTTCAGCCGGCCGGGCGAACTACAGCGCACGCAGTGAATTGGCAGGAAAGAAGTAAGTGGTCGGGGCGCGCGGATTCGAACCGCGGACCTCCTGCGCCCAAGGCAGGCGCGCTACCAGGCTGCGCTACGCCCCGACATGAAGTGCGTAATGATTATAAAGCACTTCCCAACAGAAATGTTGCTCCACCAGTCCAAATTGGCCTTCAACTGTGCCAAAACTGTGCCAAATAGAATTCACTGAACCATCGCTGTGCCAGAATCCAACGGCATTTCATTGGCCTGGCGGTTGATTTTCTCCAGAGCTTCTCTCTTCATCTGCAGTTTCATTTGCGAGTAG
>JBGOTL010000131.1:0-9317 GCA_041476465.1 Candidatus Acidiferrum sp.
CCCAAGGCGCAACTCTTGTTGATTCCCGCCCCGGCCGTTCAGAAACTTGTGGAGGCGGCCGCTGCAGGAACAAACTGTTCTCCAACAAAGCAGTGAATGGATCCCAAGGGCTATTCCGGATTTTTGAGCCCTGCATGACGACGTTGGCCATGTAGTCCTTTGCAAGCCACGCGGTCCTTGCTAGGTTGTAGGCGTTTTTCTTACGAAACCATTCGCACCCAGTTTTGAGCCGTTTAGTGCGCAGAAAGACCTTTGGACGAAAAACGATGGATATCTACGACTAATTCAGTCTTACTATAACCTGCACGAAATACAGGCTTTGTTCTAGAACAGGGGGGAAATCACAGTTTGACATGAGGGCAGTCTCGGAGTACAATGCAATTGCGACTGTTTCGGTCGTATATTCCAGAATTGTGGACGAGACACCAACGCAATGTTCAAGCTTTCAAAGAAGGCCGATTACGGATTGATCGCCATGAAGCACCTGGCTCTTCATCGCCAGCAGCATGCTTGTAGCGCCAACGAGATTGCCGAAGAGTACGGGATTTCCGTGACGCTGATGGCTAAGGTGCTGCAAAAACTGGCGAAGCAGAATTTGGTTGCCGCGAAGCACGGCTCCAGCGGGGGTTACCAGATTGCGAAAGAGCCGCATCAAATCAGCGCCCTCGACGTGATTTCCGCCATCGATGGGCCGGTGCTGATTACCTCTTGCGTGACGAATCACGGCAACTGCGACGCCACGGAAAAGTGCTCGGTGCGCGAGCCGCTTCGCCGCGTGAATGAAAGCATATTGAGCGTGCTCAACACGGTAACGATTTCGCAGATGAGCGAAGAGCCGCACGACACCTTGCTCGTCGAATTGAAGACTGCCGGCCGCTTTGCGGTCGCGCGTGACCAGAGGATTTAGGAGAGAAGAGACATGGCCGTAAAGCTGCCGATTTATATGGACAATCACGCGACTACCAAGGTGGACCCGCGTGTCGTCGAAGCAATGCTGCCGTATTTCACGGAAAAGTTTGGCAACGCCGCCAGCCGCAATCACTCGTTTGGCTGGGCCGGAGAAGAAGCGGTGGAAATCGCGCGGCAGCAGATCGCCTCGCTGATCAACGCCACGCCGAAGGAGATCATCTTCACCAGCGGCGCCACCGAATCCGACAACTTGATGATCAAGGGCGTCGCGGAAATGTACCGCGAAAAGGGCAATCACATTATTACCCAGGCCATCGAGCACAAAGCTGTGCTGGACACCTGCAAACGCCTGGAAAAGTACGGCTACGAAGTGACCTATCTGCCGGTGGGCAAGGACGGCCGGGTGGATCCCGAGGATGTGCGCAAGGCCATCAGGCCGACGACCATCCTGATTTCCATTATGTACGCCAACAACGAAATTGGCATCATCAACCCGATGGCGGAAATCGGCAAGATTGCCAAGGAGCACGGCATAATCTTCGCCTCGGATGGTGTGCAAGCCGTCGGCAAGATTCCGGTTGACGTGCAGAAGGACAACATCGACCTTCTGGCCATCACCGGGCACAAAATTTACGGCCCCAAGGGTGTCGGCGCGCTCTATGTTCGCCGCCGCAATCCGCGCGTGCAGCTTTCGGCCATTCTGGATGGCGGCGGACACGAGCGCGGCATGCGCTCCGGCACGCTGAACGTGCCCAGCATTGTCGGACTCGGCAAAGCTTGCGAAATCTGCCAGCAGGAAATGGCGCAGGAATCCGCGCGGCTGCTGGCGCTGCGCGAGCGCCTCAAGGCCGGCCTGGAAGCCAAGCTGGACGAGGTCTTTGTCAATGGTTCGCTGGAGCATCGCCTCCCGAACAACCTCAACATGAGCTTCGCTTACGTGGAAGGCGAATCGCTCCTGATGGGCATTCATGACATTGCGGTTTCCAGCGGCTCTGCATGTACCTCGGCAACCCTGGAGCCCAGCTACGTACTCAAAGCTCTAGGCGTCGGCGAAGACCTCGCCCACACCTCGATCCGCTTTGGCTTGGGGCGCTTCAATACGCAGGAAGAAGTCGACTACGTCATCGAAAAGATGGTACAAGTCGTCACCAAGCTGCGGGAACTGTCCCCGCTCTACGAGATGGCCAAAGAGGGAATCGACATCTCTAAAATGAAATGGCAGACAGCATAAGGACGGAAAGGCAATCATGGCAAGCGAAGGAACAATACGGATTCACCGCTCGATCGTGGGACCAGGTGCCGCGTTTCGCGTCACCTTCGTGCCCTATGCGGAAGGCGAAGAAGCGCCGGCCGCTGGCGAGCGATCTTTTCAGGAGCTGCAGCAGGTTCGCGCGTTTCTCAAGCTCCTGGGTCTCGGTGCGGATTACATCAAGGACGCTCTGCGGCAGCTTACGGCGGGCCGTTCGGCATTCTTGTCGAACGTATCTCTGTCGGACAAGGCGTTGAAGAGCGCGGGTTTCGGAAGTCTCGTCAATCTTGCAAGAAGCAACGGATAATAAGGAGTAATCGTTCATGGCATACAGTGAAAAAGTCGTCGAGCACTACAACAATCCCCGCAACGTTGGCAGCTTGCCAAAGGAAGATCCCAATGTCGGGACCGGCCTGGTCGGCGCGCCGGAGTGCGGTGACGTCATGAAACTGCAGATGAAGATCAATCCGCAGACGCAGGTCATTGAAGAAGCCAAGTTCAAGACGTTTGGCTGCGGCTCGGCAATTGCCAGCTCCTCGCTGGCCACCGAATGGGTGAAGGGCAAAACCGTCGAGGAGGCGCTCACCATCAAGAACACGGATATCGTTCGCGAACTGGCGCTGCCGCCAGTGAAGATTCATTGCTCCGTGCTCGCTGAAGACGCCATCAAGGCGGCCATCGGCGACTGGAAGAAGAAGCACGGCATCGAAGTCCCGGCGCCGGAAAAAGCGTCGCATTAGTTGGAGTCTTATTTATGGCAACAGATGTAGCTGGTCCAACCACCGCGGTGATCCACCTCACCGAGCATGCCGCGCGAAAAATCCGCGCGCTGCTCGAAAAGGATGGTGTGTCGCTGGAGCATGGCGGCTTGCGCGTTGGCGTACAAGGCGGCGGCTGCTCGGGGCTTTCCTATGCCATGCGTCTGGATACGCAGGCGCGTGACCGCGACAAAGTTTTTGAAGAGCATGGCGCGCGCATCTTCGTCGACCCGAAGAGTCTGTTGTACCTCAGCGGCACGACGCTCGAGTACGAGGAGACGCTGATGCGCCAGGGATTTGCTTTCCAGAATCCCAACGCGGCGCGAAGCTGCGGCTGCGGCAGCTCGTTCACGGCGTAAGGTGCACAGACTTCAGTCCGTGATCCAAAGGGTTGTCAGCTCAGACTCCGTCTGACAAGTGGTTGGCAGCCGCACCGCCAGCCACTTTTTTTGTGCCCCATGTGATCTGGCCCTGCGAACCGGCCGCCGGCGCATGCGGTCCGGGGAAGATTCAGAAGAGATTCGAATGACGCAACCAATCACCATCACGAATCCGCCGCTGGTCTGCTGGAGCTGCCACGAGCGCAGCCTGGGCACGCACTTCTGCGGCAGCTGCGGCAAGCTGCAGCAATTGCCCCAAGGCGTGGATTACTTCGCGCTGTTTGAAATGCCCCGCAAACTTTGCATCGAGACACCCGCCCTCGAAAAAGAATTTTTGAAGCTCAGCTGGAAGCTGCACCCGGATAATTTTGTGAATGCCACGGAACAGGAGCGCGGCCTTTCGCTCCAGCGCAGCTCGGAATTGAACGATGCCTACCGCACGTTGCGCGATCCTGTCGCGCGCGTCGAGTACCTGCTCGGCATCGAAGGCGCGCGCAAGGAAGGCCACCACAAACAGCAAGCGCCGCCAGAATTGCTGGAAGAAGTCTTCGAGCTGAATGAATCGCTCGACGAATTGCGCGAAGCCAAAGCTGCGGCTGGTGACACGGCCGCTTTGAAAGCGCGCCTCGCGGCCGCCGAGAAAAAGTTTCAGGACAAGCTTGCTGAAGTGGATGCGCAGCTTCAGGCCACTGCCCGTGAATGGGACCAGGCCATCGACGCCAAAGCCGATGATGCGGTCCGCAAAACAATTATGGCGCGGCTAAACGATCACCTGAATCGCCGCGCCTACATTCGAAATTTGGTCACCAACGTACAAAAGGAGCTTTTGTAGCGCAGGGGCTTTAGCCCCTGCGGGTTTTCATCATGGGCAGAATCGTCGGCATCGATCTCGGCACCACCAACAGCCTCGTCGCGTACGCTGATCCGCAGACGGGCCAGCCGAAGTGTATTCCCGGACCGTATGGTGAGACGTTGTGCCCCTCGGTCGTCAGCCTGGATCCCGATGGCAGCATTATCGTCGGCGAAGCGGCGCTTCGCCGCTTGCTCACGCAGCCCGAGCGCACCATCTATTCCGTGAAGCGGCTGATGGGCCGCGGCCCCGCCGATGTGCAGGGCGAGCTGAAACTTTTCCCTTTCCGCATTGACCCGGCGGGCAAAAACGTCATCCGCATCCTGCTCGGCGACAAAATATTTTCTCCCCCGGAGATTTCCGCATTCATCCTTCGAGAGCTGAGAAATTGGGCGGAAGCCTTTTTCGGCGAGCCCGTTGACCGGGCGGTCATCACCGTGCCTGCTTATTTCAATGACGCGCAGCGCCAGGCCACCAAGGACGCTGGCAAAATCGCGGGTCTCGAAGTTCTCCGCCTCGTCAACGAACCCACCGCCGCGGCGCTCGCCTATGGCTTGCACGAAAAGCAGCGCGGCCACGTTGCCGTTTACGACCTGGGTGGCGGCACTTTCGATATTTCCGTCCTCAAGCTCATCTCCACCAGTGAAGGCGATATCTTCCAGGTTCTCTCGACGAACGGCGACACACACCTCGGCGGCGACGACATCGACAATCTTCTCCAGGCTTTCGTTCACGAGCAGATTCTTCAGCATGACAAGATGGACTTTTCGCCGCATGCCGAGCTCGCGCAGGAACTTCGCAAAGCGCTCATCGCTGTAAAACATGAATTGTCAGAAAAGGATTTTGCCACGTTGCGCTTTCCGCTGCCGACCGGTTCGGTCTTTACCCACGTATTCACGCGCGGTTCGCTGGAAGCGCTTATTCGTCCGGTCGTGGACCGTACCATGGGGCCCGTCAAATTGGCACTTGCCGATGCTCAGGTGGCGTTGAGAGAGATCGATGAAGTCGTTCTCGTCGGCGGCGCCACGCGCACGCCGCTCATCCGGCGCACGGTGCAGGAGTTTTTTGACCGCAAGCCACATACGGAGCTGAATCCCGACGAAGTGGTTGCGCTCGGCGCCGCGGTGCAAGCCAACATTCTTGATCGCGGCGTAAAGAACATGTTGCTGCTCGACGTCACGCCGCTTTCCCTCGGCATTGAAACCTATGGCGGCGCGGTCGCGAAGATTATTCCGCGCAACTCCACGATCCCCGCGAGCGCGCAGGAGCTGTACACGACGGGCGTGGACCATCAAACGGGCATAGACATCCACGTCGTACAAGGCGAACGCGAACTAGCAAAGGATTGCCGCTCGCTGGCGCGCTTCACGCTGAAGGTTCCACCCGCTCCCGCCGGCCTGCCGCGCATCGAAGTAAAATTCCTCATCGACGCCAACGGCATCTTGCAGGTTGCGGCCAAGGATCTTCGCACCGGGGCGGAGCACTCCCTCGAAGTACAGCCCAGCTACGGCATCAACGACGCGGAAATCGAGCGCATGCTCGAAGAATCCATCGAGTACGCCGAACAGGATTTTGCCGAGCGCCAGCTCATCGAAGCACGCACCGAATCCGAAACGATCCTGACCGCAACTTTGAAAGCGCTGGCGAATCGGCAATGCGAGAATCTGTCAGCCGAGGAGCGCGCGACAATCGACGCATCCATCGCCGAGTTGAAAGAAGCAGCGGCCGGCACGGATTACAAGTCAATCCGCAAGCGCATCGATGAGTTGAATCACGCCACAGAACACTTGGCGGAATTGCTGATGAACAGCGCAGTTTCGACGGCATTGCAAGGCCGTAAGTTGGCGGAAGTTTAAGGGGGACAATATGGGCGGCAGCAACCCATACATCGAAGAAGTAAAATACAAACCCGCCACGAAGAAATTCAAGGTCACGTTTCTTCCCAGCGGCAAGACCATCGAGGTCGATCCGGAAAAAATTCCCTATGGCCACAATGGCATCCCGGGCAGCATCCTTGATTTCTCCGAAGGCATCAAGGCCGGCCTGGACCATGCCTGCGGCGGCGTCTGCGCCTGCTCCACGTGTCACGTCATCGTGAAGCAGGGGCTTGAATCGTGTAACGAAGCCACGGATGCGGAATTGGATGAATTGGACGAAGCCCCCGGCATTACGCCGAAGTCGCGCCTGGGCTGCCAGACCGTCCCGGACGGCACCACCGACATCGTCGTGGAAATTCCCGACTGGAACAAGAACTACGCTAAAGAAGCGGATCACTGAGGATTCCATATGCCGCCGACATTTGATTGGGACGCGATCGAAGACATCGCCATCGGCTTGAGCGACAAATATCCGGATACCGATCCGCTCACCGTGCGCTTCACCGACATGCACAAATGGATCACCGAGCTTCCGGGGTTTGCCGGCGACCCGCAAAAATCAAATGAATCGAAACTGGAAGCCATCCAGATGGCCTGGCACGAAGAATTCCAGGATCGCCAGGCCTAGCTGCTTCCTGTCTTCTGCTCCTCAATTTGTCATTCGAGCGGAGAGCCGGTGGATTTTGCCGGGTCAAAGTCGAGGGAGCTCTCCTCGAATTTCGCGGCGTCTCGTTGTGAATTCGCTGAACTTTTCTTATACTAGTGAGGTTATATCCCACGCAAAATGTGGCGCCATGGTGCAACGGTTAGCACATCGCCCTTTCAAGGCGGTAATACGGGTTCGATTCCCGTTGGCGCTACCAATTTTTCCAGTTCTGATTTTTGCGCCACCGAATCAAAACGTAAGCCGCAGGTTCACCGAAACGCTTCGCGGCGGCGCCACTGCCGTTCCGGAAAACAGGCTTGCAAAATTAATGACGTTCAAGCGATCTGCGAGATTCGCCGCCGCAATCTGAAACTCCGCGCTGCGCTGTTCCTTGCGGTAGAGTTCCGCACCCGCCGCGGCATCCAGCGAAAAACTTGGCCGCACGCGTCCACGTGCAAGATTCACGCGGCTCAAGATCTCCGGTCCGAACGCCGCCAGCAGATCGTTTGCGTTCGCCCCTCCGGTATCCGCGGGCAATCCACTTCCATATTGCGCGCCGGTCGCAAACCACAGTCGCTTCGTGGTCTGGTAACGGACGCGCATCCGCGCCGTATTCCGCTGGTCCTGCGTAACCGCAAATGGACTGGTGTCACTCAGGCGGTTGAATTCGTCACTCCCCAGAAATAATCCTCCCGTAATCGGCCCGTGCGCGATTCCGGATTGATTCGCATAGCTTAGATACCCGCTAAATCGCCACCAGTACGGGACCTCGAGCCGCACTTCCTCGCCGAAGATGCGGCCTCTGGCGAAGGCGATGGGAAAACTCACGCCCGTGTTCAGGAGTACGTCGTCATCGGAATAATTCCGAAAATCCCGGCGAAACACGGTTGCCTCCAGCCGCAATTCCCCCAGAATCGCCTTGGTCACCCCGCCTTCATAGAAATTTCCCCGCGCGGGTCGCACCGGCAAACGCACCACGATGGGGTTCAGCGAAACAAGCTGCGCCGAGCTGGCGAGCAGAAGATTTTCCATCGCGGGAGTTTGAAACACGCGGTCATATGATGCATGCAGCAGCAAGTTCAGCGAAGGAATGTAGCGCGAAACGCCAACACGCGGACTCCATGCCGATTCATGCACCACAAAACCGTAATGATCGAAGCGCAGCCCCGCGCTCACATTCCAGCGGCCATAGTGGATCTGATCCTGCGCATACCCGGAGGGCTCGACATCCCATTTCCTGTCCGCAAAGGGAGGGGTGAGTTGCAGCTGGGTTCCGGGATCGAACTGATTTGCATCGGTGATCGCATATTGCAACGCCTCATGCACCGAGTTGAAAATACTGTCCAAGCCTACTTTCCAGTCATGATGGCCGCGATGCCCGGCTAGATCTCCGCGCGCATATCCCTCGCGGTAGCCCCGGTTCTGGTTCACGATGACTGGCCAGGAGTCGGCGTTCGACGTAAGCTGCGCGCTTGCGTCCCGCACGCTGCCGGAAAAACTTAGAAATAAGTCTGAAGAAATGGTGTGTTGAAAATAGATCTGCCCGCTGGTTTCGTGATTCGCAATGTCCTGGCGCTGCAGTCTCTCGTTCTGAACCAATTCGTTGGGCACGAGAAACCGCACATCATTGTGAGTAAGCGCGACGCGCAATCTGTCCCGCTCGGAAAAGTCCCTCTCATAAGAAGCAGAAAAGCCCGCTCCATTCGCGCGATTTGTGAAATTCTCGAGCACTGGAGGGTCCAGATACCGCTCCGAGTGCAATCCCTCAGCGCCGGCGGAAAAACGATTTTTGTTCGCGGCGTAAGACAAGGCCGCAGTGCTGCCCAGCGAAGAAAAACTTCCGCCGCTCGCAGCCAATTGCCCGTGCCAACCGGAAGGCACATCTTTCTTCGTCGTCATTTCGACAATTCCACCCAGCTTTCGCCCATACTCCGCCGGATAATTCGCCGTCAGCACTCGCATGGACTCGACATTTTCGGCGTCAAAAGATGGCGCAAACGTAGGGGAGCGGTTCTGCGTCATCGGCAATCCATCCACGACGAACTGCACGCCGTACTCCGAGCCTCGCGGGTGCAGTACGCCGTTGGCCTCATACAGCCATCCCGGCTGCTGCGCCACCAAATCCAAGAGATCGCGTCCCGGCTGGGCGCTCAACTCTTCGCTTATCGCCTCCCGCCCGATCGAATATATCGTTCCCGTTCGGTACGGATCCACCAGCGTTGCGGAATCATTCACCTGCACCTGCGTGCTCACCGGCGCAACACCCAGCGTCACTGCAACCCGCACCGGCAATTCCGACCGGATCTCTACAAGATTGCTCCATGCCGCAAATCCTTCTGACGCCAGGCTCAGCCGGTAAATGCCGAAGGCAAGGTCCTGCGCCGTGTAGCGGCCGTCCGCTCCCACCTGAAAGGCGCGCTGCACTTGATTGGCTTCGCAGACTAGCTCGGCCTTGGCCGCCAGCGCCGCGCCTTGCGGGTCGCGCACCTCAAGACGCAATTCTCCCCTCGCGCGCTGCGCATGCGCGGCCAGCGCTGCCGCCAGAATCATCAGCAGCAAATAAACAGCGCGCCGCGTTTTCCCCGCAATCGGCATCGCCATTGCCAGCGCATCGCTCCCATTAAGAAAATATGCTTCCGCGTACACTA
>JBGOTL010000132.1:0-9155 GCA_041476465.1 Candidatus Acidiferrum sp.
ATCTACGGCATGTTCCGCTCCCAACAGCCCTACGACGGAGCCTGCGTCTATCAACTCCCGTCAGCACCTAAAACCTTGCCAGATTCTCTTCTGAACAGAAAAATTGCTTGATCTGGAAGAGAGAATCTACAACGGCAACCCCGTCGGAGCGTCGATTGTCGGCCACACACTCAGCTGGCGCGTGGAGCGGGGTTAGGCCTTTGCGGCAGCAGCGGCGGCCAGGCGCGACTGCATCTCGCGGGTCATGTGCGGGACGATGCCGACCAGGCGCTCGATGAGCATCAACTGTCCGCGGTGGTGCATTTCATGTTCTTTGACGCTCAGAATCATCTCGAAGCGGGATTTTGATGGCGGGGTCATGCCCGGGGGCATCAGCACGCGCTCGGCAAGAAAATCCTCGGTGAGTCCCTGGAGAAATGCGGCCCACTTCTCGCCAGAGCTTTGCAGCATTTCCAAAATCTGAGCTTTGCTGCGGGGTTCTTTTTCTTCCGCAGAGAAACGCCTCAAGAGCGACGGAAAATCGAATCCCTCGAGCGTGGTTCTGCGTTCGGTGGCGTGGACCTGGTATTGAAAGTTGTGGGCCATCGCGATATGGGCCAGCAGTTCGGCAACGCTGCGATTTTCGGGGGCCGGTCTGAAGGCGTACTTCTCTTCCGGTATGTCCTGAGCGATGGTGAGGGTGTTCTTGCGAACGGTCCGGAAACTTTCGGCCAACTCCTTGGATGCATAGTAGTTCATGGGACCTCTTTTTTTGGTGGTGTGACGAGTTGCCCTCGCGGAGACAAGGGGCTGAACCGGCATTCTAGCATGCCGCCGGGATTGTTGTACTGGCAGCGCTAGCCGGCGAAGCCCCACACGCGAGATCGGCTTATTTTGTACCTCCGAGCAATCCTATACTTCGCGGTGGGCGGAGGCGGCGCCTTCCAGTTGGCGGGCGTCGCGGCCATGATGCAGGATGACGTGCAGCAGGAACATGAGTATCAGGATGCCGCCAAAGGTAACGACGATGGTCGCTCCGGTGGGTGTATCCAGCAGGACGCTCAAATAAACTCCCAGCGCGGAAACCAGTGTACCCATGGTCCAACCGATGGCCAGGCGGGGACCGATGCGGTCGGCGAAGAGCATGGCGCCAACGCTGGGGACGATCAGGTAACAGAAAACGAGCAGAACGCCGGCGATGGCCACCGAGGAAGTGACGACAAACCCGAAAGAGGCATAGAAAAGAAAATCCCAGAAGCGGACGTTGAGGCCGGCTTGCTCGGCTTTGTCGTGATTCATGGAGATGAGCAGGAATTTCTTGCGGAAGATGAAGTGAAAGAGGCCGACACCGCTGTACAGCAATGCGGTCTTGATCACCTCGGGCCGGGAGACGGCGAGAATGTTTCCGACGAGCATGTCCTTCAAGTGCTCGGTCTCCCCGGTGGCTTTGCTCATCATGAGAATAGCCATAGCGGAGGCTACGGCATAAGCGATGCCGATGAAGGCTTCCTGAGGGATATGTCCGCGGCGCGTGCGCGCAAAGGCGAAAATGGCAGCGCCGAGAAACGTGAAGCCAAGGCTGATCCAGTAGGATCCGCGCCCGTGGGGATCCATGCCGGCCATGATGGCTACCGTGGCGCCGAGGGCAGCAATCTGCGCGAGAGCGAGGTCCACGAAAATGACGCCGCGCTCGACAACGTGCACGCCGAGGTAGGAATGGATGCCGGTCAGGATGAGGCTCGCCAAGAAAGGCAAAATCAGAAACGGAAGAATCTCCATTCAATAGTCTCCTAGTGAGTTTCGTCAAAAGCTTTTTTGAGCTTCGCGATGTCGTAGTCGAATAATTTAAAGTAATCGGTGATTTCTTTTTCGCCGCCGACCGACGGCATCAGGACGACGACCTGCGCGCCGGTATCGCGCGCGATGGAGTTAGGCGTCTTCAAGTCAAAGTACGGCTCGACCATGACGATTTTCACACCGTCGCGCTTCATTTGCCCAATCAATTCCACGGTGTGCTGAGGGCTGGGGGGAATGCCTGGACGCGGCTCGACGTAGCCAACAACGTTCAAACCGAAATGATCGGCGAAATTCGGCCAGGACCGGTGATAGGTAACGACCTTGCGTCCCGCGTAGGGCTTCATCTGCGCCTGCCATTGCTGCTCGGACTGCTTGAGGCGCTGCTCAAAGGTATCGTAGCGCTGCGCAAAATAAGGAGCATCATTCGGGCGCATCTCGCTGAACTTATTCTGGATGCCTTTGGCGATGCGCAGGCCGTTCTCCGGGTCCAACCAGTAGTGCGGGTTGCCGAGAGGATGGACGTCGCCTTCCGCGCGGGTCACCTGGCCAGTAGGGAGTTCCAGGATTCTTGCAAATCGGGATGCGTCGAAATAACCCGGCGCGCCGACCTGAATCCTCGGATTGCTGGACTGGGTGATGAGGGGCGGCAGCCAGCCGATCTCGAGCTCGAGTCCCACGACGATGAGTAAGTCAGCCTTGGAAAGCTTCAATAGAAAGCTGGGCTTGGGGTCAACGAAATGGGGGTCCTGATATCCGCGAGCGACGGATTCGACGTCTACTTTGTCACCGCCGATTTCCTGCGCAAGGGACGCCAAGTCGGTGGTCGCGGTCATGACGCGAATCTTGCTATCCGCGCTCCCACGAGCGGGAGAGAGCAAGGCGAAAACGAGCGCCAGGGACGAGGCGATCGCAGTGATGCGAGTGTTTGTCGTTATGCGTAGCATCGAATTCTCCTGGAACGGCTTAGAACGGGTGAGCTCCGTGCGCACCCATGACAAAAAGAAACTGGAAAAGAATCTCATTGGCGTTGGAAAAGCTATTGTTTGGTCCGGTGGCCAGATGACCGAAGCGGTATTGGCCACGGATCTGGCTAAACTCGCTGGGCCAATAAGTCAGGATACCGGAAAAACCGGAATCCGTCAGACGGGCGTCCGTGGCGTGGCCGCTGCGGTCAAAGCGTCCGCCAACGGTCCAGCGGCGATTGACGCGGTATTCCGCGGCGGAATACATGCCGAAGGCGTGTTGCGCCTGAAAGAGAGTCGGAACGGTGACTGAGAACTGGTCACGTGCGCTCCAAACCAGTTCAGTACGGAACAAAAAGGAATTGTAGATAGCGCGGCGAAGTGGTTTCCAGCGTAAGGTCGCATCGCCGCTATAAAGATTCGTCAAGAAGTTCGAGCCGAGGTTATTGTGGCCGCGCGCGTAGGAGACGCCGAGATCCAGGTTGGTGGATTCCGTCAGGTCGCGATAGGCGCGCAGGTGGCCGACCACGCTGACGTCTTCGCGGCGGCTAGCCTGGAAAACGTCCGAAGAATCGCCACGGAGGACCTGCGCGGTGCCTTCTAAGAACCAGTCCTTGGGCCCAGGCAGGAAATGCGAGAGCGAGAAGCCCGCGTCGTCAATGCCGTCCTCGCCGCCAACCAAGTTGTTGGTGACTAAGGGCCTGTCAATGAACGGTAGCGCGTGATTGTGAATGGTGTTGACCTTGCCAAAGTCGGCACGTTTCTTGCCGACCTTGAGCAACAGGCCCGCGGGGAGCGAACTAAAGGTGACGTAGGCCTCTTCCACGTTTACACCGGTCTCACCGAAAGAGATGAAGGCATCGGCGCGCGCATAGGGATCGATGATGGCTTGAATACCTACTTCCGATTCATGCATTTCCAGCGAACGTCCTGGTGCGACGGCATTATGGCCCGCCGTGCCAACGAAATCTCCGATCAGGCTGATGTCCGGATTGAGGAGTTTTGCGTTGCCCGATGCCCCTCCGAAAGTCTGCGTTTGCGCGACCTGCGCAGCTGCCGGGGCAGGAGAGGCCGGCATCATACCGGGCTCGACGTGCGAGGAGGCCAACAGGATTTGCGAGCCTGAGGATTGTTCAGGTGATTTCGTTTCGCGAAGCTCCTTCAATTCGCCGCGCAGGAGTGCTACTTCTCCGGCAAGCGTGCGGACCTGGTCTTCGAGCGCCTTCATGCGGGCGTCTTCCATGGATGTGGCGGAAACGTCGCGTTTAACGGGTACAGAAGGCGCGTCCTGCGCTTGGATAGCTGAGGCGAACAACAACAAGAGAGATAGGACAGCAAATCGTTTCATGACGTCGCTCCTAGAGTTCTATGAAATTGGGCCCTTGTTGCAGGGAACGTGGAGACTGCTATGGGAGAAACGCAGAAAGCTTACAGAACGGGAGGCGCGCGCGGAGAGACTGCGCGCGGGAGTGTTGCGGAGAAAAATGGAGCGAGAGTAAAGATTTCCAGCCGGTTCATGACCGGCACAAGCGCGATGCTTGGCGCCACGGGAGCAACGACGGAGCCCGTCGTTGAGCAGACTGGGCAGATATGGGAGCTAAATGGTCCGGAGGTCAGGTCGGCGCAAAGGTGGAACTGCGCCACGAGGAAGATGACCCCGAGGAACAAAGCTAAAAGTCGAAGTCGCGTAAGGTTGCCTTGCATCTTCTTGCTTAGAACCAGCTTAGGCAAAGAAGGTTGCGGGATCAAGCAATCCGTGGCTATTTGACGTTTAGTCTTTGGCAACCGAATCGGTTCTGCTTCCGTCTAAAGTGGTACGCTGGATTGTAGCTTGATGAGTTTGCCTGCACCCATTTTCGGCCGAACGTCTGTCCGCCGCGCGCTGGCGGTGTTTTGCTGCGCGGTGCTGCTCTATTTCGCCGCTGGCGCGACGTTTCTCCATCAGCACACAAATGGCCCGGATACCGCGTGCCATATCTGCCAGGCGCTGCACATGCCTGCGCTCGCAGCCGCGCGGCTTGGTCTCGTCAGCACGCTTCAGATCGTCACCTGGTATTCTTCGCTGCCGCAGCACGTAGCGCCAAGCAATTCCTTTGCTTTGCATCGCGCCTCACGCGCGCCTCCGTCCGCATAAGTCCACTCTGTAAATTGTCCTCTTAGTCTGCTCGCGCTGACCCCGAAACCGGAGCTGCGCAGCCGCCATATTTTCACGGCGGCGCCTACCCACACATCTACCGCACAGGTCCCCATGAAGGGACGGAGGGAATATGATTCGGAACATTCGTATTTACGCGCTTCTGATATTCGCTTTGAGTCTATTGGTGTCCGCTGCGCCCAGTTGGGCACAGTTGGGAAATTCAGGATCGATCGAAGGGATGGTAAGGGACCCATCCGGCGCCGCTGTCGCAAACGCCAAGGTGGAAATCTCTTATCCTGTGAGCGGGTTTCAGCGTGCGGCGATCACGGGAATCGACGGCAACTTCAAATTCACGAATGTTCCTTTTAATCCTTATCACCTTGTGGTGACGGCAAGTGGTTTCTCCATGTACACACAAGACGTGGAGGTGCGCTCGACGGTTCCCACGACGGTGCAGACCGAGCTGAAGATTGGCACCGAGGTGACGAGTGTCATAGTTGAAGCAACCGGCGGTGACCTCGTGGAAACCGAGTCCACATTTCATACCGACGTAGACAAAGAGATGATCGACAGGCTTCCGCTGGAAAGCGCTTCTTCGTCGTTGACCTCGCTAGTGACGCTCGTGTCTCCCGGCGTCGCGGCGGACTCCAACGGCAACATGCACGGACTAGGCGATCATGCGCAGAATTCATTTTCCGTGGACGGCCAGCCGATCACCGACCAGACGAGCAAGGTGTTTTCCAACCAGCTTTCCTCGGACGCTGTTCAATCCATGGAAGTGATCTCCGGGGCCCCGCCGGCGGAATTTGGGGACAAGACGAGCCTGGTGATCAAAGTGACGACGAAATCAGGCCTGGGAGTGACGAAGCCAACGGGCAGCGTGGCCGCTTCCTACGGGAGATTTGGCACCGCGAACCTGGCTTTCAATCTCGCTTATGGGGGCCAGAAGTGGGGCAATTTCATCGCCGCGAACGGCTTGAAAAGCGGCCGGTTCCTGGACGGACCAGAGTTCTCGGTGTTTCACGATAAGGGTAATCAGGGAAATGTATTCGACCGCGTCGATTACAACCTCTCGCAGGCAGACTCGATCCACCTGAACGCAAGCTACACGCGCTCCTGGTTTCAAACGCCAAACACGTTCGACAATCTAAACGTCCTCGACCCGAGTGGTAACAACATTGGCAATACCGATCAGCGTTCCAAGATTGGAACGTTTAATATCGCGCCGACATGGACAAGGCTCATTAGTCCGTCCGCGGTGTTTACCTTGGGCGCTTTCGCGAGGCGCGACCAGTACGACTACTATCCGAGCAATAATCCGCTTGCGGATTTTGGTCCGATCAATTCGGAGACCATCGCGCAAAAACGTTCGCTGACCAATGCGGGCGCGCGCTCCGATATCTCCTACGTGAAGGGCATTCACAACGTGAAGACGGGAGTCACGTATCAGCAGACCTTCCTTACGGAAAACGACAAGCTCGGCATCATCGATCCAAACCTTCTCACGTCACTCACAGATGCGGGTGGGAACCCCTGCTTTGCGAATGACATCGCCCTGGCCGCCCCATGCACGACTTTACTTCCGTTCGACCTGACGCGAGGAGGAGGCCTATTCTCGTTTTACGGCCACACGGACGTGAAGCAGCTCGCGCTCTACGTGCAGGATACGATCACCAAAGGTCCCTGGTCTTTTAACCTTGGCGTTCGGGGTGACTTCTATAACGGGCTCTCCAGCACCCGTCAGGTGGAGCCACGACTGGGAATCGCGTACAACATCAAGCCGAGCAATACAGTACTGCGGATTTCCTACGCGCGGACGCTGGAGACGCCATTCAACGAGAACCTGATCGTAGCAACCACGGGTTGTAATGTTCCGGTGATTGCCGCGCTAATTCCATGCACACCGGCGAATTCCCCCGCGGGATTCAGGAATGAGTTCCACGCTGGTTTACAACAGGCATTTGGAAAGTACCTGGTGGTCGATGGCGAGTACATCTGGAAGTACACCCACAATGCCTTCGACTTCAGCGTGCTGGGCAATACGCCGATCACGTTCCCGATTGACTGGCACAACTCGAAAATTCCCGGTTATGCGATCCGCGCCAGCGTCCCGAACTTCCACGGCTTAACGGCGCTGGTGGTGATGTCCAGCGTAGCGGCTCGCTATTTCCCGCCGCAAGTTGGAGGCCTGGGAGTAACCGTCGGGCAGGGCGGATCGGTTTTCCGCATCGACCACGACGAAAAGTTCAACGAGACTACACACTTGCAGTATCAGCCGTGGAAGCGCGGGCCGTGGGTGGGATTTAACTGGCGGTATGACAACGGTTTGGTGGCTGGGGCAGTGCCCGACTTTGCGACAGCGCTGACATTCACTGCGGATCAGCAAGCGGCGATCGGGCTCTTTTGCGGCAGTACATTCGCGACGCTATCGAATCCTCTTACGGGCTGCGCAGCTGGTACGTCACACGGTGCGACACGCATTGTCATCCCGGCCGACGGCACGGAGAACGATGATAAGAACCCTCCGCGCATCGCGCCGCGCAATTTGTTTGACATTTCCGCGGGTGAAGACGACGTGTTCCACGGCGATCATTACAAGTGGAGCCTGCGCTTCACGGTCATCAACCTGACGAACAAGCAAGCGCTCTACAACTTCCTCTCAACATTTAGCGGCACGCACTTCGTTACACCGCGAACGTATACGGCGGAATTGGGCTTCCACTTTTAGTCAACGGCCCAGCCGCTCTTGGCAGCGGTGCAACCTGTCCCGGTTGGACGAGGCTGCAACGCGAGCGCTACAATGAACGGCGGAGCGGTACTTCGAAGCAGGTGCGTGGGCGAAAGCTGTTTGAACCAATGACGAATCTCTGAGGTGCTGCGGATAGACAGCCTGTGTGCACGGCCTGTCCCGCTGGCGTCCCGGCCAGGCTGGGAAGCGAGCGGGGCAGGAAAGCCTAACGGTTGGCTCGTGGCGCCCTACTATTTCAGAGGTTCACGGCCTAGCTCTCCACGGCCAAGCAGTCCGTTCCATTTTTGTGTTTTGCGGCGCCAAGGAATTCATGCGCGTACTTTTTATCGGAGATATTGTTGGCTCGCCGGGGCGGCAGATCGTTCACGATCGCCTCGCGGACCTCGTTGCGCAGCGGCAGATCGACCTGGTCATTGCCAATGGTGAAAATTCCGCATCGGGATTCGGAATTACGCCGCGGCTCGCGGAAGACCTCCTGCGAGGCGGCATCGACGTCCTCACCGGAGGAAACCATAGCTGGGACCGCAAAGAAATCTTTGACTTCATGCCACATGAGCCGCGGCTGTTGCGGCCGGCGAATTTCCCCGAAGGGAGTCCCGGCGGCGGGCTCTATATCGGCAGCACAAGGAGCGGCGTAAAGTATGCCGTGCTGAATCTGCAAGGCCGCGTATTCCTGCCGGCGATCGATGATCCCTTCAAGAAGGCCGACGCGGTACTCGCGAAACTCCCCGCGGATATAGCCTTCGTGCTGGTGGATATGCACGCGGAAACCACCAGCGAAAAGATAGCCATGGGCTGGTATCTTGACGGCCGCGTGACCGCGGTCGTCGGCACGCACACGCACGTCGTTACGGCCGACGAACACGTCTTACCCGAAGGCACCGCCTTCATCACCGATGTTGGAATGACCGGGCCGCACGCCGGGGTGATCGGGATGGACCGCAGCGGCATCGTTAAGAAATTCCTGGACGGATTGCCGGCGCGCTTTGAAGTGGCCACCGGCGATGTGCAGATGAATTGCGTGATCGTCGAATCCGACGACGAAGCCCCGCGCAACAAAGCTGGCCGCCTCTGCGCACGCTCCATCGAGCGCTTGCGCCTGCGCATTGACTAGGCAAGACCGGGCGGTTTACTTCTTCGGAACCGCCGAGTAGTGCAGTTCCACCACGCGCCAGACCCCGTCTCTCTTGAACCACACATCTGTTTCCTGACTGTCTTCTTCAGTGGCCTGGCCATCCGCTAACTTGGTTTTCACATGGAGCAGATAACTGGCAACGGCCGCGTCCTGGCTGGGGCTGATTTGGACATACAGGTCGGAGATCTCGGTGGCTTGCACGCGATTGCCGGCGGAAACATACGCTGTCCAATCTTTCTTATACTTCTCCAGATCGGTCCGGCCCTCCGGCAACCACTGTGTACAATCCGCGGCGTAGTAAGCGAAATACGCGGGCAGATCATTGGCAGCGTAGGCCGCATTCACTTTTTGCTCCAAGCCGCGTATTTCCTGGTCCACATTGTTTCTGGCGACCGC
>JBGOTL010000133.1:0-8942 GCA_041476465.1 Candidatus Acidiferrum sp.
CACCCACTTCGGCCTGCTTCAAAACCGCGACCATCTGCTCTACTGAAAAACGCTTCCTCTTCACGGCAAATCTCCCTTCCTCGGGTTAGATTCTGCCGGAAACTAACTCTCAATGTGCATCAGAAATTGGGGTGCCGATCAAAGCCTGAGCTAGAGGCTTCGCTCGGCGGAGCGCCTGGCGCGGAGCCGAGCGAAGCCAGCCGCGCGAACTTGTACCGCCGCCTCGGGCAGTCCTAGAACTGTCCCTTTGTCCCTGTACTTCTTTACCCTTTATTTATGTTGCTTTTTACGATACTATTCCTCCGCGAATGGCAAAGCACGTTCGCCGTGGCGGATTCGGGAACTTGTTATTCCCCTAAGTCTTTTAGACTCCATACTTACGAGATCCACATTTATAACTAGTTTAGAATGAATACTTACACAAAACAGGGGGGAGGGGGGCATATCCTTCAAACCAAATGCATCTCTTCTTTGCGGGCCTCGGCGTACTCCGCGTCTCTGCGTTATTATGGTCCCCACTTCGCAAGAGGATTTGTCCCCCCTTTGTTTTCATATCGTTACGAATTGCTTTTTTCACAACCCGTTTCTTTTGATATTCATACAAATTGGTGGGGGGGGTATCCTGGTCGCATGCCCTCCGTAGCCTTGGCGAAGGAGGGCTGTTCGCCGTTCACTGTTCGCTCCGTTGCTTCGTCACTACGTCTCAGGTACCCTGAATCCATGAAACCCTTTATCACCCACACCGGCTTGGTCTTCCCCCTCGACCGCGTCAACGTCGACACCGACCAGATGGTGCCTAAGCAATTTCTCAAAGCCCTCACCCGCCAAGGCTTCGGCCGCATCCTCTTCTACGACTGGCGCTACCTCCCCGGCGAAAAACCCAACCCGGAATTCGTAATGAATTTCCCTCGCTACAAAGGCGCTTCCGTCCTCCTCGCGCGCGCCAATTTCGGCTGCGGCTCCAGCCGCGAACACGCCCCTTGGGCCATCGGCGAATACGGCTTCCGCGTCATCCTCGCGCCCAGCTACGCCGACATCTTCTACAACAACTGTTTTAAGAACGGCATCCTTCCCGCCGAACTCTCCGAAGCCCAAATCGAAGAACTCTTCCAGCGCGCGGAAAAAGAAGAAGGCTATTCGCTATCCATTGATCTTCCCAACCAGACGGTCAGCGACAATCACGGCCTGGTCTATAAATTTGAAATTGCTCCGTCCAGGAAGGAAGTCCTGCTGAAGGGCCTCGATGATATTGGCACCAGCTTGCAACACGAAGCCACTATCACCGCGTACGAAAAAGCCCACGCCGCCACGGCCACCATGTTCGAGTCCGTCGACGTGAAAAATTATTCCAATGGCCGCTGATGTCTTCTCGTGGGGACGCAAGAGTTCGCGCCCTTGCGATTTTCACCATGGATCAAAATAAATTCACCCTTCAAACGTTGGCTCCGGTGATTCCGGCGCCGCCGGCGGCCCCAGCAATTCTGCAATTAGAATTCCCGCCAGGATCAGCGCTGCACCAACAATTCCTCGCGCGCTCAACCGCTCCTTGATCAATATGTACGACGTAATCACCGCAAACACCGGCTCCAATGCGAACAGGATGGCCGCATGGCCCGGCGTCGTGAATTGCTGCGCCCACATCTGCATCGTGAACGCCAACGCAGTCGCGAACACCGCGCAGATACCGATCCCCAGCAATAACTCCCAGCGCCATTCAAATCGCACCGGCTGCCAGCGGATCGCAGCCGCGGCACCCGCGAGCATCCACGCCATCGCGGCACACGCCAAAACCTGAATGATGCTCAGCGCACTGACGGAATGCTCCTTTGTATATTCACCCACCAGAATAATGTGCACGGCATACAGCCCCGCCGCCACGAATGTCAGTACATCCCCTTTGTTGAGGCGCGCTACTCCTTCCAGCGGCACGGTGAGAAAGTAAAGCCCTACAACCGCCGCCAGCGACCCTGCATATACCCAGCGGGTAAGCGTGCGCCCCCAGAAAATTGCCAGCAGCAGCGGCACCAGGACCACGCTGGAGCCGATCACGAAACCAGAATTTGACGCAGTGGTGTACTTCAGGCCAGCGGTCTGAAATGCATATCCCGCGAACATAAAAAACCCCAAGCGCATGCCCGCAAAAAGTTCTTCACCTTTGAGATTCAGAAAAACGCGGGGGCGAAACAGCGCCATCAGCAATCCCGCAAGGGTGAAACGCACCGCGAGAAAAATGAATACTGAGGAGTGATCCAGAGCATTTTTGACAACCACAAACGTGGAGCCCCACAGAAGCGTGCACAACATCAGGGCAAGGTCAGCGCGTTTTCGCAGATCCGTTGGCGAAGCCGTGTTCACAAATAGTTCCTTGTTTTAGGCTAACGATGTTTCGGCGCAAGTGTAGTAAGGCAAAGGCGCGAATACAACAGATGAAGCGGAATTCTCAGTCCAGGGCGGCAAACTTTATTCTATCGCTTTACTTGTTTGCGAAAACAGTACGGCCGCCGACGACGGTTTGCAGAACATGCGTTTTCACGTATTCCGCCGGCGCAATTTTAGTCAAATCACTCGAAAGGACGATGAAGTCGGCGTACTCCCCCTCCTTCAATTCGCCTTTCTTCCCTTCCGCAAATTCGGCGTAGGCGGAGCCGGAAGTGTACGCACGAAGGCAATCAGCCAGCGAGATTTTCTCCTGAGGCTGCCAGCCGCCTTGCGGGCCGCCCTCGGGCAATTCCCGCGTAACGCACGCATACAAACCGCGGAACGGACTGGCGACCTCGACATCATAATCGGTGCCAAAAGCGAGGCGCACGCCATTTTTCTGCATGGATCCCCAAGCGTACGCGCCTTTGGCACGCTCAGCGCCCACGCGCTGCTCCGCCCAGCGCATGTCGGTGGTTGCGTGCGAGGGCTGCATGGAAGCAATCACATGGAGTGCCGCAAATCGAGGAAAATCTTCCGGCGCGACAACCTGAGCATGTTCGATGCGGGCGCGGCGATCTCGCGGACCGTTGGCTTTGGCCACCGCCTCGAAAACATCGAGCGCTATGCGGTTGGCGCGATCGCCAATGGCGTGAAAACCGAGTTGGAAACCAGCCTTGTCCCGCTCGATGGCCAGGGCGCGCAATTTTTCCGGTTCCATAATCATCATGCCGCTTGTGGAGGGATCATCGGAATATGGCGCGGACAGCGCGGCGGTGCGAGTGCCCAACGCTCCATCGGTAACCATTTTCAGTAATCCGGTTCTTAACCAGGGGTCGCTGATACCGCCTTCGCCGCGCAAGTTCTGGAGTTCGCTCAACGGCTTCGCAAACGGAAGCCACTCGGTAATGCGCACGGAGAGTTTCTTCTCTTCCTTCAACTGGTGATACACGAGGAAATCTTCCCAGTCCGAATTGTCCTGCACCGAGGTGACGCCATTTTTTGCCAAGTCCGCAAGGACCAGTTCAATTCCCTTGCGGCGTTGCGCGTCGGAGGGATCGGGAATACGCATGGTCACAAGCTGCATAGCCCCATCTTCCTTCACCATGCCGGTGGCATCTCCGCCGGCATCGCGTTCAATCTCTCCGCCGCTGGGATTGGGCGTTTCCTTGGTTATTTCCGCCAGCTTCAGCGCCAGTGAATTGGCCACGGCCACGTGCCCGGAGATGTGCGTGAGGTAAACCGGATTTTTCGGCGCGACTTCGTCGAGCTGCTGACGGTTGGGAAAGTTTTTCTCCGGCCAGAGGGTATGGTCCCAGCCGCTCCCGGTGATCCAATCGCCCTCTTTGTGCTGCGCGACGGCATCCTTGAGCTTTTTTTGCAATTCCGCGACGCTGGACAAGCCATTCAACTGCAGGGAAAGCAGGTCCGCGCCGGCCGCGCCGAGATGCACGTGCGCATCGTTGAAACCGGGCATGACGAAATGCCCCTGGAGTTGCACGGTTTCCACGTTCTCTTCACTGCCGCCGCAATCGAGCAGGATGTGTTCGATGCTGCCGACGCAAAGAATCTTTCCATCGCGAATGGCCAGAGCCGCTGCCCAGGGATGTTGCGGGTCGTTGGTATAGATCCGCCCGTGGAGGTAAAAAATTGTTTTGTGAACCGCAGGGTCGGTTTGCGCACGCGTCTGCCGCGCCATGGCGCCGGAAAATACAATTATTCCCGCCATAACCAAGAAACACACGAATCGGTTTCTGAGCATCATTATTGACCTTTCACTTCCGCCACGCCGGATACGCCCAGAATGGTCAACAAGGCGCGCTGCAACCCCAGCTCGCGGCCGCTGGGCTCATACCATTCCAGAAGCGAGTGCGCTCCGCCGCCGTTGCCGCCGGCGCCGATGGCGATGGCATCAATACCCACTGACATGGGAATGTTGGCATCGGTGGAGGAGCGTTCGATGCGCGACTGATTGCCGATGAAGTCATCGGCCGCGCGGAGGGCGGCAAGCAATGGCGAATCAGAGCGCAATTCCCCGCCCGGGCGGGTGCCCAGGAGTTCGACCTTCCATTCGAGTTTTCCGCGGGAACGGTCGCGCGGCAAATCCATCTCATCGCGCACGCCCGCAGCGATACATTCACGCAGCGCCGATTCCAGGCGCACCAGCTCGTCCTCGCTTTCCGAGCGAATGTCCACTTTCAGTTTGGCTTCATGGGGAATGGAATTGACCGAGGTTCCGCCTTCCACCTGGCCGAGATTGAAAGTTGTTTTTGGCGCGGCGGGGACTTTGGTGTTGATGAAGCGCACGGAGCCACGCACCAGCG
This sequence comes from Candidatus Acidiferrum sp., assembly GCA_041476465.1. Taxonomy (GTDB): domain Bacteria; phylum Acidobacteriota; class Terriglobia; order Acidiferrales; family UBA7541; genus Acidiferrum. The sequence continues at coordinate 4,743 of JBGOTL010000133.1, forward strand.
CATTGATGGGATTAGGCATGCCGAAGTCCGACCAACTGTGGCCGCCGGGACCGGTGATGTTCACTTCCAAGCGGCGCGAAGCCAGCGCTTGGGTGGTGACATGTTCGGTGCTGGAACCATCGAGGACGATCACCGCGCGCAACTTGCCCCGATAGGCGTCCACCAGGGCGCGCATCCCGCGCAAATTTCCTTCGCCTTCTTCGCCGACGTCCGCCACAAAAAGAATTGTGCCCAGCGGCTTGATGCGCGCTGCGTGAAAAGCTCGCGCGATGGCCACCAGCGCGGCAAGGCCGGTTCCGTTATCGGATATGCCCGGCGCGAGCAAGCGATTTCCTTCGTGGCGAACCTTTACATCCGTTCCAGGAGGGAAGACGGTATCCAAGTGCGCGGCGAGGAGTACGATCTCCTTCTCGCTGATGCCGCGCAATTCGCCGATGACGTTCCCGGTTTTGTCTGTTTGAACGGAAAGGCCCGCCGCGGAGAGCAGCGCTTTCACGGCTTCGGCGCGCTTCTCTTCTTGAAACGGCGGCGCAGGGATTTCCGTCAAGAGCGTCTGCTGGTCGTCAATCCATTTTTGATTTCCGGCAAACCAATCCAGGGCCGCGCGCACCCGCGGATTCTCAGCGAGTTGCGCGGAGGAGGCGTTGCGATTTGCCGGCGCGAGCACCGAAGAGCGAATCGGCATAACGAAGAGGATAACCCAAAGCAGCGCGGCTTTCACCGCCCACCTTCGCATCCCTGGATAAATCAATTGCTTGCCGCCTCGGAGCAAAGAGCACGGATCTCTTCATCGGTCAGCACGCGGGGAGATTTTTTCGCGGCTTCGAAGATGCGGTTCACACGGTCTTCATCCGCGGGAATTTTTTGGCGTTCCAGCCAGAACAACACGTTGGACTTGCCGCTCATCGGGCCAATTTCGATGATCTGCTCAAGGCCAAAGAGATGCGCCGGCACGCCGCTATAGACGGCATTGGCAAGGGCAGGGTCATTTTTGTGAAGGGCTTTGATGATGGCGGCGGCGTGCACTCCCGTGGCGGTGCGGAAGGCGTCCTTCCCTACCACGGGATAATTCGGTGGAATACTGGTGTGCGTGGCCTGGGCGACTGCTTCGCAGTATTCCTTCAGTCGGGAAAGATCCTGATGAATCAGGCCCATCAAACGCAGATTGACGAGCATGAGTTCCATGGGAGTGTTGCCGACGCGCTCACCGAGCGAATTGGCAACGGCATGGATCTGATTGGCGCCCGCGGCAATTGCCGCAAGTGAATTGGCGATCGCCAAGCCACGGTCGCAATGGCCGTGCCAGTCCACGCGGATTGTTTCGCCCGAGGGCTTCACAACTTCATTGATGGCAAACTTCACCAGGTTGTAGGCTCCTTGCGGCGTGGCATGGCCCACGGTGTCGCAGAGGACGATGGCGCGCGCGCCGCTGCGGATGGCGGTGGTGTAGAGGCGCTTGACGGTGGCTGGGTCGGTGCGAATGGTATCTTCGGTGACGTACATCGAGGGCAAACCATTGCTGACCGCAAAGCGCACAGCGTTCTCCGTGGCGCGCTCCAGATGATCCACTGTCCAATCCTCGACGAGTCGCCGGATTGGGCTTGAGCCTATAAAAGTGGCCGCTTCGATGGCGATGCCTGCGCGTTGGGAAATTTCAACAATGGGGCGTATGTCGGACTCGACGGTGCGCGCGGCGCAGTTGGGGCGAATCTTCATGCGCTGCGTGGCGATTTCGTGCGCGAGCACTTCGACGTGCCCCGCCGCGCGCGGCCCGGCACCCGGCAAGCCGATGTTCACGGAGTCGATTCCCAGCGCTTCCATCAGGTGCAGGATGCGGATTTTTTCTTCGATTCCAGGATCGTGAACGGAAGGATTTTGCAGGCCGTCGCGCAGCGTTTCGTCGTTGAGCATGACGCGCGTGCCGGGCGCGATCGCTGGCGGCGAAGCCAGGTTCCAATCATGGATCCACTCGTTTTGCGGCATGACCCTCCCTGTCAACAACGACTTGGAATTTGCTCCTTGAGTCCGTATTCCTAGCAGGTTGCTGGAAAATACTTTAGGACTTTTTCCTCAGGGGCTAAAGCCCATTGAAAGCCAAGCGCTTAATGTCGGAGCTAAAGCTCCGACCCCCAAAAAATCGACTTTTTCAGCAGCTTGCTAGGTCACATTTCATGGTCGCGGAACATGGTTTTCAACGCACGGCGGGCGTGCCGCACGCGCGCGGCGAGGCTTCCGCCAAATTCGAATTGCAGGAAGGCATCCGCGGCGCGCTCCAGGTCCGCTCCGTAACGATACCACCAGGGTTTTTCGCGGCGCGGCAAGCGGTCGACATCAATGTACTTGGTCTGCACCATTTCCAGCAGCCCGGCCCGGCCATGGGTGCGGCCCCAGCCGCTTGCGCCGCAGCCGCCGTGGGGCGCTTCGGCGATGCCAAAATAGCTGATGGCGTCGTTCACCATTACAGCGCCCGCGCGTAGCCGCCTGGCGATGGATTGGCCGCGCGCAGCATCGCCGGTCCAAACGCTGGCGGCCAGCGCAAACGGCGAATCGTTCGCGTGGGAAATGGCCTCTTCGGCGTCGCGCACGGTTTGGATCGCCAGGATGGGGCCGAAGGTCTCTTCCTGAAAGAGTTTCATGCTGGAGTCCGCTCCAACGACAACCGTGGGGTCGAAGAAGTTTGCGCCCAGGTCTGGCCGGGGATTTCCCCCGCACAAGACTTTCGCGCCGTGCTGCACCGCGTCCTGAAGGAGGTCACGCATGCGCTGAACATGCTGCGGGCGGATGAGTGGCCCTATTTCTGTGTTGGCATCACTGCCGGGACCCATGCGGAGTTTCCTGGTTTTTTCGACGCAGAGCGCGACAAAGGCTTCACTCACACTTTGCTCCACGAAGAGCCGTTCCACCGACAAGCACACCTGGCCGCAGTTGGTGTAGCTGCCCCAGACGGCGGCGCTGGCGGCGACCTCCAGATTAGCATCGGCGAGCACGATCATGGCGTCCTTCCCGCCGAGTTCGAGAACACTGGGGATGAGATGTTTCGCGCAAGCCTCGGCAACACGTCGGCCGGTAGCGACGCTGCCGGTGAACATGACCTTGTCCGGTAAGGCGTCGATCAGCGCTTGGCCGACTTCGCCGCCGCCTTGCACGATGGTGACGAGGCCATTGGGGAAGCCCGCATCGGCAAAAAGTTTTTCAATGAGCGCGCCGCATTGCGGCGTAAAGTCGCTAGTCTTGCAGACCACGGCATTGCCCGCGACAACCGCGGGAATGATCTGGCTCAGCGGGATGGCCAGCGGATAATTCCAGGAGCTGATGATGGCGATGACACCCAGAGGCTCGTAGAACAAGCGCCCGGACTTGGCTTTTGCGGCGAGGCTGTGGTGCGGAACGCCTTCGGGCTTAAGCAGGCTTTCGCCGCTTTTTGCGAAGTACGCCGCGGTGTCCAGCGCGACGAAAATGTCGGCAAAGAGAGCTTCCACACGCGGCTTTCCGGATTCCCGGACGACAGCGTCGGCGAGAACGTCGCGGGCAGAGAGAATTCGTTCGCGCAAGATACGCAACTGCGCGCACCTTTTTTTGAGGGGTTGTTTCGCCCACTCCGCCTGGACGGTCCTGGCTTGTACTACGAGGTCCGCCAGCAGCGCGGGGGGAGTCCTCTCAAAGTAAGCCAGAACTTCTCCCGTGGCAGGGTTGATGGAAGGCAGATTGACCGCTTCGCGGTCATGCCTACCATTGTCAGCAGGGATGGCTGTGGCAGCCATCCGGCGATTCTATCCGAAAACCGAAGAAAAATAGAACTAAACGCCGGTGGGAGTAGTAACTCAGTTTTTGATTATCCGACTAACCAGGACTTGCGCAATTGTCTCTCTTCATCGTGCGATTAGGATCAGGCTAGGTTAAACTGTGCCGGCAATGAGCGTCATCGACGAAGTACTCGCAGCAAACGAAATCTACTCGCGCACCCATGAATTGCGCAAGCTGACCCCGCGTCCTGAGCGCAAGCTCGCGGTCCTGACCTGTATGGATACCCGGCTTTCGATTCGCACCTTGGGTCTGAAAACGGGAGACGCGCACATCATCCGCAATGCCGGCGGCATCGTTACGGAAGACACCCTGCGCTCGCTGGTGGTATCGCACTATCTGCTGGGCACCGAGGAAATCATGGTCATCAATCACACCGATTGCGGATTGATGCACACC
>JBGOTL010000134.1:0-8831 GCA_041476465.1 Candidatus Acidiferrum sp.
CCGAAGTTTCCCTGCCCGTCCACCAGCATGTAGCGCAGGTTGAAATCCTGCGCGAGACGCACCATCGCCGGGTAGATGACCGCTTCACCATGCGGGTGGTAGTTGCCGGAGGTGTCGCCGCAGATTTTGGCGCATTTGCGGAAGCCGCGATTCGAAGCCAGGCCGAGGTCGTTCATGGCCACCAGGATCCGTCGCTGCACGGGCTTCAGCCCGTCGCGCACGTCGGGCAGTGCGCGCGCGATGATCACGCTCATCGCATAGTCGAGATACGACTTGCGCATCTCCGCTTCGATATCGATCGGAAGCAGTACTGATGTATTTGTCTCGTCCGCCATTTCCCCTCGTTTCTCAGTCTTCTTGCTTTGTGGGTCGCGGCTTCAGCCGCGACATTTCCGCCCTAGCTCTCCTGGGGCTTTAGCCCGTGTTGGCTGTGCTGATCGCTCTTCCTATTCTTTGCTGTCATCCTGAGGGCTGCGTCTTTTGCAGCCCGAAGGACCTCAACGTCGGCTTTCACCATGGTTGCTCCGTAGGCTGAGATCCTTCGCGGAGTTTACCCTGAGCACCGTCGAAGGGCTCAGGGATGACAGTCTCAAACTCACTTGCCCGCGTGTTCCAGCGCGTACGCTTTCACCGTATCGAAAGCGTCCGCCGTATTCGTGAACCGTCGGGCGGCAAAAAACCCTTCCAGTTGCCATACAAACGCATCGCGCTCAGCCTCGCTCGCAAACTCAACTGCTACACCGCTCTGGTCGACCGCTTCGCGGCCGCCACTATCACAGTCCGACGCCAAGGTAGGCGTCGCGCGAAAATCGCTGCAGCTCAATCCCCGCAGCCCCGGCAATGTCGTCCATCCCAGTTGATACAGCATCGGCAATAATTAAATATCCAGATTCACAACTTCGAGGGCATTTTCCTCGATGAACTTGCGCCGCGCTTCAACATTTTCGCCCATGAGCGTTGTGAAAATGTCCTCCGCCGCCACGGCGTCTTCCAGCTTCACCTGCAGCAACGTCCGGGTATTCGCGTTCATGGTGGTGTCCCAAAGCTGCTCCGCATTCATTTCACCCAGGCCCTTGAACCTGGTAATGGTGAAATCCTTCTTGGCGTCTTCCACGACGTAGTTCAGCACGTCGGTGGCTTTATCTTTGGAAACTTTATCGCCGTTGCGCGCCACCGTGAACGGCGGATGGTTAAACTCTTCGATCTGCTTGGCCAGGCCGCGCAAACGCTTGTATTCCGCGGTGGACGCCACCGCCCAGTTAATTTTCTGGCTGTGCGGCGGGCCAAACTGGATTTCGTACAAGCTGTGCTCTTCGTCGAAGACAATTTTGCCCTCAATCTTGAGCTTTGCTTTCTCGACTGCCTTCAGGAGTTTTTCGAGTAGTTTCTTGTCCTCGAAATCGGTTTTCTTTTCGAGGCCGCTTTCAGCGAGCAATTCTACGAGGGCGTGTTCCCGCAGCCTGCGGCCGAGCTTCGCGGCAGCGGCTTCGTATTCCTGCACGTTCAGCAAGAAAGAAGTCAGCCGCGCGCCTTCGAGGTTCACGCCTTCTTTGGCTTTCACCACGTGGTCTTCCGTGGCGCGTTTCATCAGTTCGCGCGCGAAGTCGCGTTCGTCGCGGATGTATTTTTCCGTCTTGCCGCGTTTCACGCGGTACAGCGGCGGCTGCGCGATGTAGATGTGCCCGCGCTCGATGAGCTCCTTCATGTGGCGGAAGAAAAACGTAAGCAGTAGTGTGCGAATGTGCGAACCGTCAACGTCCGCGTCGGTCATGAGAATAATCTTGTGATAGCGCAGCTTCCCGGCGTCGAAATCGTCCTTGCCGATGCCGGTGCCCAGCGCGGTGATGATGGCGCGGATTTCCTCGTGGCCGAGCATCTTGTCGTAGCGCGCTTTTTCGACGTTAAGAATTTTTCCTTTGAGCGGCAGGATCGCTTGAAACTTGCGGTCGCGCCCCATCTTCGCGGAGCCACCGGCGGATTCTCCCTCGACCACAAATAGTTCGCAGCGCGCGGGATCCCGTTCCTGGCAATCGGCAAGTTTTCCCGGCAGCCCACTGGAATCCATCGCGGATTTGCGGCGCGTCAGCTCGCGTGCTTTACGCGCGGCTTCGCGGGCCCGGGCAGCCTCAATGCACTTGCCTATGATTCGCCGCGCCACGGTGGAATGCTTGTCAAACCAATCGCCGAGCTTTTCGTTGACCAGCTGTTCGACATCGCCCTTGATATCGCTATTGAGTTTTCCTTTTGTTTGGCCTTCGAACTGCGGCTGCGGCAGGCGAACGCTTACGACCGCGACGAGACCTTCGCGCACATCGTCGCCGGTGATGGTGACTTCGTCCTTTTGCTCCTTCAACATGCCCGCGGAGGATGCAAAGTTGTTGATTGAGCGCGTGAGCGAAGAGCGAAAACCGGAGAGATGTGTCCCGCCATCGACCGTGTTGATGGTGTTCGCGAACGCAAACACGTTTTCACCGTAGGTGTCGTTGTACTGCAGCGCGATTTCGATTTCGACGGTGCCGCGCTTTCCTTCGATGTACACCGGTGAATCGTGCAGCGTGGTTTTGCCGCGGTTGAGGTGCTTCACGAATTCGGTGATGCCGCCGCTGAACTTGAATTCCGTGTTTTTTTCCGTGCGCTCATCGCCGAGCGTGATCTTCAGGCCCTTATTCAGGAACGCCAGTTCGCGCAGGCGCTGTGCAAGTGTGTCAAAGCTGTAGATGGTCTTGTCGAAGATCGTAGAGTCTGGATGGAAAGTAACCTTTGTGCCGGTCTTGCGTGTCTTGCCGGTCTGCTTCAGTTTCGAGGTCGGCTTGCCTTTTTCGTAGGTCTGTTCCCAAACCGCGCCGTCGCGCGAAATTTCCAGCTCCAGCCAATCGGAAAGCGCGTTGACCACCGAAACTCCAACGCCGTGCAAGCCACCAGAAACTTTGTAAGTGTCGCTATCGAATTTGCCGCCGGCATGGAGCACGGTGAGCACGACTTCCGCAGCCGGACGCTTTTCCGTGGCATGCATGTCCACAGGAATGCCGCGGCCATTGTCGACTACGGTGACAGAGTTATCGGCATGGACGGTCACATTAATCTCATCGGCGAAGCCCGCCAGCGCCTCGTCAACGGAGTTGTCCACCACTTCCCAGACCAGGTGGTGCAGGCCCATGTCCCCGGTCGAGCCGATATACATCGCCGGGCGCAAACGCACAGCCTCCAGGCCGCCAAGGACTTTGATGGACTTCGCGTCGTACTTATGGCCCGGAGCCTTTGCGTCCAGGTTCTCTTTGTCACCCATATCGTCTCCCTCGCCCTGAGGCCTTAGCCGAAGGGTGCATGCTCAGCGCAAAACAAACCGCGAGCGTATGCGCTTGAAACTTTCCAGCAATCTTTTGTGAAGCGAGGAAAGGCGGACTTGCGGAACGTTACCTACGTCGTTCTCGGCGACCGCAACGCGGTCGACGCCTTACCCTTTGATTCCGCTCGCATGCGAGCGGAACTCGTAGGGTTCCTGCTCCATCCCGTCGCGCGCAGCGCGACGTGGCGAAGACTTCTTTCTCTCCAGGTAATTGCGGCGCTTGGCTCTTTGGTATTCGCGACCGCGGAGTTGAAGATCCCGGCTTTGCCGGGACGGTCGACGCGTAGAACCAAACTATTGTGCCGCTTTCACCTGGCCGACGTGTCGATTTTGGGGAAGCAAAACAGCGAATCGACAACACCAAAAGTGTACTCGATTCCAACGATTTTCTCAAGCACTAGAAAGGGTCACTTGGTAGGTTAACTGGTTTATTTGCTTTTACTTAAAAGCGTAGCTCATTGGCCGTAACAAAAAGGAAAAGGCGCCCAAAAAGAGCGCCTTTTTGTGGAGGATTTCGCGGCCTTTTCCAGTCGTCAGATGCGCATGGGCATGATGATGTAGCGGTAGCGATAGCTCTCGTCGGCGAGCGGGCGCATCTGCCCGGCGGACTGTTCGTCCTTCAGCTCGATGCTAATCGGGCCATCGGCAGCGGCAGCGAGAAAATCCAGCATGTAGCTCGAGTTGAAGCCGATGGCGATGGTCTCGCCCTTGTATTCTTTCTCGATGGTTTCTTTCGCTTCGCCGTACTCCGGGCTGGACGCGGAGATTTCAATGCCTTCCTGGGAGACGCTGAGCTTCACGGCGTGCGAGCGCTGATCGGCGAGCTGCGAGACTCGGCGCACGGCGTCGCCGAGCTCGGCGCGATCGATCACCACTGTCTTGTTATTATCGCGCGGGAGAACCGCTTCGTAGTTCGGGAATTGGCCGGTGAGGATGCGCGAAATCAGCAGGCGGTGACCGACTTGGAAGAAAAGATGGCTTTCGTCTTTGGCGAACTCCATGTCCGCGTCGGAGCCGGCGGCGCTCGCCAGTTTTTCAACTTCGTCCATGGCCTTCTTGGGGATCAGAACTTTCACTTCGCCATTGAGCCCAGTAAGCTTCTGATCGGTTTCCGCAAGCGCCAGCCTATGGCCGTCGGTCGCCACCATCGCCAGCGTATCCGGCTTCAGGATCAGCAGGCCGCCATTCAGTGTGTAACGAGACTCTTCCATGGAAATAGCGAACTTTGTCTTGGCGATAAGGCTTTCCAGGATTGCCGCGGGGATTTTGACGAGGGTGTGGGGCATCGCTGGCAAAGCAGGAAAATTCTCCCTAGCCATGCCGACGAGTTTGTACTTCTTTTTTTCACTGACGATTTCAACCCAATGATTGTCGAGTAGTTTGAACTTGATCTCGCCTTCGGGGAGCAAGCGGACGAGCTCGAGTAGTTTCTTCGCTGGGATGGTACCCGCGCCTTCTTTCTTAATTTTGGCTTCGCAAGACGTGCGAATACTCAATTCAAGATCCGTCGCCGTGATCGTCAGTCGGCTGCCCTTGGCCTCAACAAGTAGATTGGAGAGGATGGGGATGGTGGTCTTGCGTTCCACAACACCTTGCGTGGTGGTGAGTTCATTCAATAGCGCAGATTTAGTGACGCTGAATTCCATCGCTTGATAGTCCTCGCGTGCCATTCCAGGTGCGGTCATTATGGGCTTCCCTCGCTCAATCTACCGCTGTCGTACTGTACTCGTTTTTCGGACAAGTATAAAGTCCACAACCCAAATAGGGGCTGTGGAAATGGTTTAAGTTGAGGATTTTAACCTTCCTTCTGAAACCAGCCAATAATGGTTTTTCCTCAAGCATCATCAAAGCAGTCAAAGATTATTAGAACTTATAAACTATAAAGCTTGTTGTTGTGATGAGTGCTGTGGAAACGTGGAAAGCTCCGCAAAGAGCATGCGCCACGTGAGTTAGAAGGTGTTGTGTTTTGTGCGGCGATTGTGGGAATGCAGGAAAAACAGGTGTCCGCGGAGGGTTCCCAGGTGCAGTAGAGAAATTCATCCACAATCATCAACAACTGATCCGCATCTTTCACACCACTTCTTCACAACTTCAGTGAATACGGGAACCCTCATTCCATTATATGTATGGAAAATGGGTTCGCTAAAATTAATTCTAAACCACTTCACGGGATTGCTTTTTGAATGTGGTCGTGGCCGGTTTGTAGGAATTGAAAATACTAGAAAGATTCCTGGATGGTGAATGGAATCGTTCGGCCTGGGTAGGAAGGAAAGACTTCGCTTGAGATGCCTGGATTATTGTAGCGCGTCCATTAAGCGAGTGATCGCGCGGTTCAAGTCCTTATCCGAGCGGCGGAGTTCTTCGATCTTATGGATCGAGTGCAACACCGTTGTGTGGTGTTTCCCGCCAAACTGGCGGCCAATCTCCGGCAGTGAGGCGGTAGTGAGCTGCTTGACGATATACATGGCCACTTGGCGCGGGAACGCGATGGCGCGGGTGTTGCTGCGTACCTTCAGGTCCGTCTCCCGAAGATTGAAATGTTCGCTAACCCGCTTCTGGATCAGGTCGATGGTCACGCGCTTTTCCTGCGAAGCGATGATATTGCGGAGCACCTGCTGCGCGGTGCTCAGGGAAACCGTCGCGCCGGTCAGCGAGGCATAAGCCATCAGCCGGGTCAGCGCGCCTTCCAGTTCCCGCACGTTGGACTTGATCGACCGAGCGATGTACTCGGCAACTTCATCCGGCAAGGGAAACCGCTCGTTTTCCGCTTTTTTCTGGAGAATCGCGATCTTGGTCTCAAGATCCGGCGGTTGAATGTCCGCGATCAAGCCCCACTCAAAGCGCGAGCGCAGGCGTTCTTCGATCGAATTAATGTCCTTCGGCAGGCAGTCGGAGGAAATCACGATCTGTTTCTGTTGCTCATAGAGCGCGTTAAAGGTGTGGAAGAATTCTTCCTGGGTGCGCTCTTTGCCGGCGATGAACTGGATGTCGTCGACAAGCAACACGTCTACGGTGTGAAAACGGTCGCGGAAGCTGATCATGCGGTCGAAGCGCAGTGAGTTGATCACTTCGATGGTAAATTTCTCCGCGCTCACGTAACTCAGGCGCGCTGCCGGATTGCGTTTCTTGATCAGGTGTCCGATGGCGTGCATCAAGTGCGTCTTGCCCATGCCCACGCCGCCATAGAGAAATAGCGGGTTGTAGGACTTGGATGGCTGCTCGGCCACGGCGCGGGAGGCCGCATGCGCAAATTCGTTGGACTTGCCGACCACGAAAGAATCAAACGTATAGCGTGTATTAAGCTGGTGGTCGCTGCTCTCAAAGTCCAGCTTCGCTTGCTTGATGCCGGAAACCATGGGCGCTGCAGGAACAGGTTCTTCTTCGGTGCAGACGTATTGCACTTTCATATTGGGTGTGCCGATTTCATGGAACACGGCCTTGACGATTTCGCCGTAGGTGCGCGTCAGGACCTGCCGGAAGACGGTGCTGGGGATCTGCACGTGAAGAGTATCGCCATCGGCGCGGTTCAGCCGGGTGGGCTGGAACCACGTCGTATAGGTGTTGATGCTGACCCGGGACTTCACATGTTCCAGAAATTTGTCCCAGGTGTTAGCCGCTTCGCGGTCCCGCCCAGTCTGTATCGCAGTCGTCATCGTAAGAGAAAACCCTAGCCTTATGCTATTTCCACAGATGTGAAAAAGCTGTGGAAAGCAGCCCATTAACATCCGGTGTCACGCTTCGGATTTCGTGCGCGCGTCGGAACGTCCTGCTTGCCCCTGTCGTTTCGTCCGTTGTTCCGCCCGCGGCCCTTCGGACTTTCTGGCCTACGTGCAACTAATCTTTGACAGCGCGGGATTGTCGCCCATTGGAGCGCGGGGAGCAAGCGAAAAGTGTGCGAAGGGTCGCCCGGACTTTCACACACCATACACAACTTTTCCACAAGCGCCAAATTTGTGCATTAACCCGGTGAAACGCAAATTTTCACGGCAATTTTTGCGATATTCTCCCGTCTCTGAAAACGATTGCACAAAAGAAAGGCAACTCAGCCTGAGGAAAACGAGAAGTATTACTACCTTTTTTTGTCGGGGCGGTCGAATTCGTAGATACCCAGCGGGTCGCTGCCGATAATCAAGTGATCCTCATCTACGAGAATTATGTTGGCTTCCAGGCGAGCGCCCTCGGGCGTGTAGATCTGATAGCTTGACCGGCGATTTCCTTCTTTATCGAAGTGCAAGAGCGTGTTGTGCAGCGCCATCCAGATTTCTCCGGTCGCGCGATCCACGCCAAAGGCGGTCAGCACGCGTCTAAAGGAAGGCGGCTCCCCGCGCCGCTCCTGGCGCTCGATCTCCCGGCGGATGGCCCGAGCCTCAGGCATGGCATCGAGCCCAATGAACTGAAAATCCTGGCCAGCGTAGCCGTTGCGGTCATATTCCCGCACGGTAGGTTCGGGCAAATACGCAAAGCCGTAAAAGAGGTGCCCGCGCGCGTCGCTTAGCAGACTGCCAATACTCAGAAAACGGTTCAGATCCGCGCGTTCGGCGATCTGCTCCGGATCGCCGAATTCGCGAACGTCCTTGCCATTCTTGTCAAATACAACCACGAGATGCGGATCGCGCAGCGTGGCCACGGCAACTTCCCCCTCCGGCAGCGCCGCCACCGAAACAGGGGAGTTCACCGCAATCATATGCGCGTTGCCGTTGGACTCCCATACCTTTACGGAATTCGCGCCACGATCCGCGACGTAGATCGTGCCGTCGGCGCCCATATCCAAGTCTTCCCCATACTGGATGCTACGTAGTTCCTCTGCCCTTGGTCCAGCGGTCGACGCGTAGTCAGGAATTTTCTTGAGGAGCTTTCCCTGTGCATTGAAGACGGATACCGCTGCTCCCGGCGCCGTGAGCACACAATAATAGTTGTCATTCGGACCGCGCTTCACGGCGCGCAGCCCCGGGCCGATCCCTGGAAAAAGCCGCCGCTTGGCGGTGAGCTGATCATCCACCGGGGCCGAAGCTACACCTGCGAAACCTGCCAGAAGACACATCGCCGCCACGATTTTCAACCTGGGTCCACCCCTTTGCGTCTGGTTGACCGCTTCGCGGTCACCAAGAACAATATTCTGATTATAACCGAGGCAAGGAGGTTGCCCGAAATGCTGTCGGCCGGGCTTTCGGCTTGGGCGATTTCCATTGATATAGGAAAAATTTGACAACCTCGCGTGGCTCGTATAACTAAAGCGGCCGAGAGGTGCGTGATGAAAGCAAAATTGCTATTCGGAATCATTCTACTGTTCGCGGGGCTCCTGTTTATGCAGCAGCCGGCCGCGACGCAAGGTGTTGACCGCTTTGCGGTCGCCAGAAACAATGTGGACCAGGAAATACGCGGCTTGGAGCAAAAAGTGAATGCGGCCTACGCTGCCAATGATCTGCCCGCGTATTTCGCTTACTACGCCGCGGATTGTACACAGTGGTTGCCGGAGGGCCGGACC
>JBGOTL010000135.1:0-8820 GCA_041476465.1 Candidatus Acidiferrum sp.
CACACACGACATGCCAGAGTGGAATACGATCAGCATCAGCGGTTACCACATCCGCGAGGCCGGGTCGACGGCGGCCCAGGAACTCGCCTTCACCCTAGCGGATGGATTCGAGTACGTGCGCTGGGCCATTCAGCGCGGGCTGGATGTGGATGAATTTGCCCCTCGCCTGAGCTTCTTCTTTAATGCCCACAATGACTTCTTCGAAGAGATTGCCAAGTACCGCGCGGCGCGGCGCATCTGGCACAAAGCCATGACCGAGCGGTACCATGCGAAAAGCCCGCGCTCCTGGGCGCTGCGCTTCCATTCGCAGACCGCCGGATGCTCGCTGACGGCGCAGCAGCCGTACAACAACGTGGTGCGCACGGCGATTCAGGCGCTGGCGGCGGTGCTGGGCGGAACGCAGTCTCTGCACACCAATTCTCTGGACGAGGCTTGGGCACTGCCCACGGAATTTGCGGCGACGATTGCGCTGCGCACGCAGCAAATCATCGCGCACGAAACCGGCGTGACCAACACCGTGGATCCACTGGGCGGGTCGTACTTTGTCGAGACCCTGACGAACGAAATGGAGCAAGCGGCGTGGGACTACATCCGCCGGATTGACGCCATGGGCGGGATGGTGGAAGCCATCGAGCGCAGTTATCCGCAGCGGGAAATCGCCGAAGCTTCCTACAAATATCAAATGGCCGTCGATAAAAAGGAAAAGATCATCGTCGGCGTGAACGACTACGTGGTGGAAGAAAAACCACTGGAGATTTTGCAAATCGATGAATCGGTGGCGCAACGCCAGGGCGCGCGATTGAAAAAGTTGCGCGCCGAGCGATTGCAGGACGAAGTGGCGAGGCGGCTCAAAGCGCTGCGCACGGCAGCCGGGGGCCAGGACAACCTCATGCCATTCATTTTGGATGCGGTGAAAGCCTACGCCACACTGGGCGAAATCTGCGAAACCATGCGCGAAGCCTTCGGCACCTACGAGGAAGTCGCCATCACTTGATTTACTTTCTCTGTGCTCTCTGTGTCTCTGCGTTAAGCTCTTCTCATGACCGACAAAGAACTCACCCACGAAATCATTGGAGCGGCCATTGCTTTCCACAGGGAGCTCGGCCCGGGGCTACTCGAGGCTGTCTACGAGGAGTGCCTTTGCCATGAGCTGAGTCTCCGGGGACTGGTGTTTGACAAACAAAAACCCATACCGGTCATCTATCGCGGCACCAAGTTGGATTGTGGATACCGAGCCGACATCGTAGTATCGGGCAGAGTCATAGTGGAGATAAAGGCCGTCGCAAATGTAGCTCCGATTCATGAAGCAGTGATGCTAACGTATCTTCGGCTTTCGGGATGCAAGATCGGTCTTCTAATCAATTTTCATTCAACTGTGTTGAAAGATGGGGTCAGGCGCTTCGTTTGGAAGTACGATCAGGCTACGGTCAAAAAAGAGAGCTAAACGCAGAGGCGCAGAGGGCGCAGAGAAATGCCGGAAAAGAAGATTAGAGTTTTGATTGCCAAGCCGGGGCTGGATGGCCACGACCGCGGCGCGAAAGTAATCGCCCGCGCGCTGCGTGACGCGGGGATGGAAGTGATCTACACCGGGTTGCGGCAAACACCGGAAATGATCGCATCGGCTGCGGCGCAAGAAGACGTGGACGTTATCGGGCTGTCCATCCTCTCCGGCGCTCACAACACCATTTGCCCGCAACTCATGAAGCTGCTGCGCGAGAAAGGCATGAATGAGGTGACCGTGCTAGTCGGCGGGATTATCCCCGAAGCGGACGTGGCAGCGCTGAAACAATCGGGCATCGCGGAGATTTTTCTCCCAGGAACTTCCACGCAGGACATCATCGAATTTATTCACAAACGGCGGACACCACAGTAGCCCAACCCATCGTGGCTGCCCTACGGGCACGGACGTTCAAACTTCACGCGCGTGTAAAGGACGCGGAACCCCTGCCGCGTGATGTTACGCTGCGAGGCGCTGCCGGGTTGCGCGAGGCTCACCGCTAATTCACAACCGGCCTTCGCTGCGCGCTGCAAACGCGTCCGCAGCAAAGCCGTCTGCACGCCGCGGTTGCGGAAGGACGAAAGTGTACTTGCACCAAACAATCCCGCCACTCCGTTGCGAATCGAAAGCGTGGCGCCACCGGCCACTTTCCCATCAACGCGGGCGAGATAGCACTCCGCGCCGGGGCCCATGGCGAACATCTTCATCACCTCCAGAATCTCTTGGGTTACGGGAAAATTCTCGGAGAAGCCTTGCGCGACCGTGAGCGTCCAGAGTTCGATCTGTCCCTGGGAGGCTCTCTCAATCGTTACATCCGCCAAGAGGCTCCAGACTTCCGTCGATTGCAGGGGCCGGGCCATAACGTTGGAAAACTCCGTGACGTGATAGTCGCGCTTCCCAAAATGTTCAATGAGGGTAGAATCGGCAAGTGGACAGGCTTCCACGCGCACGGTTTCGCGCCGACTGAAGTAGAAGGCCTCCAGGCGGTCAGACTCTTCGTCGGTGACCGCGCCATTCAGACCAAGGCCTACCGCCTGGGTGACCGGTGAATTTGCGCCGCAGTACACGGCAAAGCCGCCGGCGATTTGTTCCACGGCGCCGGGGCGCTCCGGGCGCAATCGTTTGAGAGTTTCCGCGCACTCGACGGCTGCCTGCGCCTCCGCCAATTCGATGCGGCGGGCTAGTTCCAAATCCAGCTGGGGGAAATTCATGTTGGGAAGAGTGTACCTGCACAGCATTCTCTCTTCCAAGAGAATCGCTTAGCCTCGCTCGCACAAACCGCGATTCATCCGTATACTGTGACGGTTGTCAGGCACGTTGTGGCGTGTATTACGTTGTTGTGTGCACTTAAATTGATTCACTCCGCGAGGTTGCTGCGTGTCCGCGTCCCTACTGAAAACCAGCGTCAATACGAAGTCACCCGACTTCGAAAAAAATGCCCGCAATCTTATTGAGCTTCTTACCAAAATCAAGAACGAAGAAGAACAGATCCGCCAGGGCGGCGGCGCGAAAGCCATCGAGTCGCAGCACAAGAAGGGGCGGCTGACGGCCCGCGAACGCGTCGAAAAGCTGATTGATCCCGGGACGCACTTTTTTGAACTGGCCACCTACGCGGCCTACGAAATGTACGAAGAATGGGGCGGCGCGCCTTGTGCGGGGACGCTGACCGGCCTGGGGCGCGTTTCCGGGCGTATGTTCATGATCATCGCGAACGACGCCACGGTAAAGGCCGGCGCGTTTTTCCCCATGACCGCGAAGAAAGTGATTCGCGCTCAGAACATCGCCATCGAGAATCGCATCCCCGCCATCTATCTGGTCGATTCCGCGGGCGTTTTTCTGCCGCTGCAGGAGGACGTTTTTCCGGACACCGACGATTTTGGCCGCGTGTTTCGCAACAACGCGGTAATGAGCGCCATGGGCATTCCGCAAATCACCGCCATCATGGGCATGTGCGTCGCGGGTGGCGCGTATCTGCCGGTGATGTGCGATCACATTTTGATGACCGAAGGCTCGGGATTGTTTCTGGCCGGGCCGGCGCTGGTGCAGGCAGCCATAGGACAAAAATCCTCCGCCGAAGATCTTGGCGGCGCGAAGATGCATTCGCAGATCAGCGGCACCGTCGACTTCCGCGAGCCGGATGATGAAGCCTGCTTGAAGCGCATTCGATCGCTGACGGACAAGATGGGGGCGCCGAATCCGCCTATTTTCAATCACGCCCGGCCCCATGAGCCGCTCTATTCCGGCGAGGAAATCTACGGGATTTTTTCCAGCGACCCCGGGAAGCAGTACGACATGCGCGAAATCATCGCGCGCATCGTGGATGGCAGCGAATTCGATGAGTATCGCTCGGAATATGGGGAGACGCTGCTTTGCGGCTACGCGAGAATCGGCGGCTGGGCGGTGGGCATCGTCGCCAACCAAAAAAAGCATGTGCAAACGCTGGCGCGCGGCTCGGATCAGAAACGAATTGAATTTGGCGGCGTGATCTATACGGAATCGGCGGAGAAGGCCGCGCGGTTTATCATGGACTGCAATCAAAATCGCATTCCCTTGGTGTTTTTGCACGACGTGAACGGCTTCATGGTCGGCAAGGACGCCGAGTGGAGCGGCATCATCCGCGCCGGCGCAAAAATGGTGAACGCCGTGGCGAACAGTGTCGTTCCAAAGATCACGGTAATTTGTGGCGGAAGTTTCGGCGCTGGAAATTATGCCATGTGCGGCAAGGCCTATGACCCCCGATTCATGTTCGCATGG
Organism: Candidatus Acidiferrum sp.; assembly: GCA_041476465.1. Lineage (GTDB taxonomy): Bacteria > Acidobacteriota > Terriglobia > Acidiferrales > UBA7541 > Acidiferrum. The sequence goes on from JBGOTL010000135.1 coordinate 4,253, forward strand.
CCGACGGGACGCTTCGCGGTAATGAGCGGCGACGCCGCTGCCAGCACACTCGCGGAAATCAAGTTGAAGCAACTGGAGCGCGAAGGCAAAAAGGTGGATGAGAAACTCAAGAAGGAGTTGTACGAGTCTGTGAAAGCGACCTACGAACACCAGACCGACCCGCGTTATGCCGCCGCACGGCTCTGGGTTGATGCCATCATCGATCCAGCGCATACCAGGGATGCGTTGATCTGGGCGCTCAATGCGGCCTCGCTCAATTCGGAAATTGCCGAGTTTAAGACAGGAGTTCTGCAAACCTAATGAGAAAACGCGGATGGATTATCTTGCTGTCGTCACTTCCGGTTTGGATTTACTTTTTCGCTGCCGCGCGGCAATTTTTGCAAAGCGCTTATCATGGTGCGTGGTACGAGGGGGACCTGCCACGCCCACTCATCGTGGACGGTGCTGCGCTGGCTCTCGTCCTTATAACACTCTTAGCATTCGCCCTGTTGTTATTCGATTCCATCTCCTGGCTTCGCTCACATCATGACCGAAAGCATTAAGATCATCGAGTGTCCGCGGGATGCATGGCAGGGACTGCCGGATCTGATTCCGACGGAGTATAAAGCGGAGTACCTGAAAGAACTGGTTCTCGCGGGATTCAAGCACATTGACGCCGTGAGTTTTGTTTCGCCGAAACATGTGAAGCAGATGGCCGACAGTGAAGAGGTGATGGCCAAGCTGATCGCTTCCCTGCCCGCTGGAATCGCGCCACCAGAGATTATTGGAATTGTCGTCAACGAAAAGGGGCTGGGGCGGGCGCTGGCGACGCCTGGTGTGACGACGATCGGTTATCCTTACTCGATTTCCGCCTATTTTCGGCGGTCGAATGCCAACATGACTCGCGAGGAATCTCGCGCTCTGGTCGCAACACTGAAAAAAGAAACCGCCGCGGCAAAAAAGGATCTTGTGATTTACATTTCGATGGCGTTTGGGAACCCGTACGATGAGCCTTGGGGCCCGGAGATCGTCGCGGAGACGCTGGAATGGCTGAAAGATATTCGCGTGCGTACGGTTTCGCTGGCGGATACCGTGGGCACGGCTACCGCCCAACTTGTCGGAGATCTCTACCGCGAAGTGAAAGATCACGTCGCGGGGCTCGAGCTTGGCGTACACCTGCACAGCCGTCCGGAAACCGCGGAGGCCAAGATTCTTGCCGCCTACGAAGCGGGTTGCCGGCGATTTGACAGCGTGCTGACCGGGCTGGGCGGCTGCCCCTTTGCCGGAGACAACCTGGTGGGCAACATCGCGACCGAAGACGTTTTGGCCGCGCTACGCTTGACTGGCGCTGATCCGGGCATCGAAACTTCACGGCTCGCGAAGGTCATGAAGATGACCAACGAGATCCGCGCAAACTACGCGCACGCACCACTGGTGAACTGAGGAAACGTATTCCTATGTACTCGACACTTCTTCTCGAATACTCCGGCCCATCGTCGACAAGCGAAGTGGCGACGATTACGCTGAACCGTCCGGAAAAACGCAACGCGGTCACCACACAGATGATCAGCGAGTTATTCGCGGCGCTGGATGCCGTGGAGAAGAGCAAAGCTCGCGTGTGCATTCTTACGGGAGCGGGCAAGGCCTTCTGCTCCGGCATGGATCTGGAAATGCTCTCGGCGATTGCGCGGCAGTCTCCGGAAGAAAACGTGGAAGATTCCCGGCGCATGGCCAAGATGTTCCGGCGCATGTGGAGTTACTCGAAGCCGCTCATCGCAGCGGTGAATGGCGCGGCACTGGCGGGAGGTTGCGCCATAGCGACCTTGTGCGATTTTACGATTGCCACGCCGGCCGCCAAATTCGGCTATACGGAAGTAAAGATTGGCTTTTTGCCGGCCATTGTTTCCGTTTTTCTGATCCGGCAGATTGGAGAGAAGCGCGCGCGGGACTTGCTGCTCACTGGGCGCATCGTGGAAGCCGCGGAAGCCAAGGAGCTGGGGCTGATCACGGAAATCGTTCCCGCTGAGAAGTTGATGGCACGTGCCAGGGAGATTGCGGAGGTCTTGCTTGCGGCCAGCCCAAGCAGCTTGGCGCGGACGAAGCGCTTGCTGATTTCCACGGCGGCTGCCAGCGTGGATGCCGACCTGGAGCGCGCCGTCCTGGAAAATGCCAGCATCCGAAGCACGCCGGATTTCAAAGAGGGCCTGGCGTCGTTCCTTGAGAAGCGCAAACCAGTGTGGCAAGACGAACCGGAGAAGCTCTAAGAGATGCGCATGATCGAATATCACGATGCCACCATACGAGTGCGTTACGCGGAAACCGATCAAATGGGCGTGGTGTATCACGCCAACTACCTGATCTGGTTTGAAGTTGGCCGCGTGGAATTGATGCGCGCGCTGGGCATGGAGTACAAGCGCATGGAGATCGAAGACGATTGCCAGATTGTCGTGGCGGATGCGCATTGCCGGTATCATCATCCCGCGCGATACGACGAAGTGCTGCGCGTGCGGACACGCATTCTGGAAGCGAAGAACCGGATGATCCGCTTCGGGTATGAGCTTTCACGCGATGCGGATGGCCAGAAGCTCGCCTCGGGAGAAACGACGCACGTAATCTGCGGCAAGAATGGAAAACCGAAATTGCTGCCTGAAAAATATCGTTCTGTCTTCGCCGCGGTTGCGGCGACAATTCCCGAACGGAGCCACGCATGAGCATTGCCCTGAGTGGCAACGAACTGAGCTTCGAGCAGCTTTACGCGGGAGCCCTGCTTGGAGAAGCGGTGACCCTCGCGCCGGTTGCGATAGAAAGAATGAACGCATCGCGGGCGGTGGTGGACCGGCTGGTTGCTTCCGGCGAAACGGCGTACGGAATTAATACCGGGTTCGGAAAGCTGGCTTCCGTGCGCATTTCGGCCGAGCAGGTGCGCCAATTGCAAGTGAACCTGGTGCGCTCGCATTGCTGCGGAGTGGGCGCCGCGCTGAGCGAGGCCGAGACGCGGGCCATGATGATGCTGCGCGCGAATGCGCTGGCCAAGGGATTGAGCGGCGTGCGGCCACTCGTCGTGGAAACGCTTTGCGCGATGTTGAATGCCAAAGTGCATCCGGTGATCCCCTCGCAGGGTTCTGTGGGAGCTTCGGGCGATCTTGCGCCGCTGGCGCATCTGGCACAGGTGGTGATTGGCGAAGGGCGCGCGGCTTACAAGGGCGAAATTCTGCCGGGTGGCGAAGCGTTGCGGCGCGCGGGAATTGCACCCGTGGCGCTGCAGGCAAAAGAAGGGCTTTCGCTGCTGAACGGCACGCAAGGGATGCTGGCGCTGCTGAGCCTGGCGCTGCGCGAAGCGGATGTGCTTGTGGACACCGCGGACGTGGCGGCTGCATTGTCGCTCGATGCGTTGCGCGGAAGCCCGGGAGCGTTTGACGCGCGGATCATGCATGCACGCGCCTATGCGGGCGCGGCCAGGACCGCGAGGCATCTGGCACATCTGAACGAAGGCAGCCAGATTCGGGAATCGCACCGCTCGGCGGAAAAAGATATCCGAGTTCAGGACGCTTATAGCCTGCGCTGTACGCCGCAAGTTCATGGTGCGGTGCGCGATTCGCTGGCGCAGGCGCGCGAGATGGCCGCGGTGGAATTGAACAGCGCGACGGATAATCCCCTGGTGTTCGTGAAGGACGCGGAGCATGGCGACATCATCAGCGGCGGAAATTTTCATGGCCAGCCATTGGCGATGGCCGCGGACCAGGCGGCCATTGCGATTGCGACGCTTGGAGGAATTTCCGAGCGGCGCATCGAACAGATGACCAATCCTTTGACGAGCATGTTGCCGGCGTTTTTGACGCCGGAGCCGGGGCTGAACTCCGGGTTCATGATTGCGCAGGTAACCGCCGCGGCTTTGACCAGCGAGAATCGCGCGCTGGCGACACCGCACTCGGTGGACTCGATCTCCACATCGGGTAATCAGGAAGATTACGTTTCGATGGGCATGAGCGGAGCGCGCCGTCTGGAGCGCATGCTACAGAATTTGCGGCACATCCTTGCCATTGAATTACTGTGCGCTTGCCAAGGGATCGATTTGCTGGCGCCGCTGCAGACCGGGACGCTGGCGAGAAAGGCGTATGCGGCCGTGCGCGCCAAGTCGTCGAAAGTCGTTGAGGATCGAGCCCTGGCGCCGGAGATTGAGACAGTCTCGGCGCTGGTTGCGAACGGAGAGTTTTCGGCGATTTTGCACTAATTCTCGAGCACGAATCAAAACGACAAAAACCCCAGCCTCCCCGACCCTGCGGGATAAACGCCAACCGAGGTCGGGGCACCCGGAAATTTGTCTGCCACATGCCAAACGCGCACTTTCGAGTGCAAGAAAAACCAGTCGTCCGGGAAAACTTGCTGCAGGGAATTTCTGGCACCGGACGAATGCAGCGGGAATCCAGATCCGTCCCTGCTTTGAATTATCCCTGAAAACAGGGCAGTTACCGGCAAAACCAACGGCGAGGTTTGTTGGTGAGCCGCATGCTATAGCTCTGCATAAGCGCGCGTTGGTAGTGGCAGTTTTCCAGGGCCGAACCCGGTTAAATTTAAAATTTTGAAACAAA
>JBGOTL010000136.1:0-8807 GCA_041476465.1 Candidatus Acidiferrum sp.
ATCGTGACCACGGATCGCGGGCCCAAGCCGATCGGGCCTTATTCCCAGGCCATCCGCGCCAATGGTTTTCTCTTTCTGTCGGGACAGATTGCGCTCGATCCCAAGACCAATGAGTTCGTAAACGGCGACATTCGCCAGCAGGCCGAACGCGTCCTCGAAAACATTAAAGGCGTTCTTGAAGCAGCGGGCGTAAACCTGCATCACGCGGTGAAGACCACCGTTTTCCTGAAGGACATGAACGATTTCGCGGCCATGAATGAAGTCTACGGCCGCTATTTCAGCTCCGCTCCGCCCGCGCGCTCCACCGTCCAAGTCGCGCGTCTCCCCAAAGATGTGCTCCTCGAAATCGAAGTCATCGCCGCGCTCTGAGCGAGCAGCGCGAACCCGGCAGGTCAGAAATGTGGTTTTCGCGCGCGGGTCTTAACCTGTGCGGGCAGCGCTTTGCATTGGACTGCGCACACGGAACGTATAGGCAGGAATTCAGGGTGTAAAACTTACGGGCGGTCGGGGCTTTCGAGCGCTTCGCTCACAAAGAAGTACGTCGCGATGGCCGTGGCGGTTATGGCGATAAGCAGGAACCGGCTGCGCCCGGCTCTCAGCGGTGGGCCACCGACGCCCTTGCCTCCCACGCCGCGCGGCCCTTGGGGCTCGGGCGTGGCAGCAGGGTCGAGAATCACGCGGTACGCACTACCTTCCGGAATCACCTGCGACTCACCATCCACCGATATGGTCAGCGGCCCGCGCGTACTGCGCACGATCAATTCTCCTGCATTGACGAAGGTAACTTGCGCGATCGTGGGCGCATTGCTTTGCGGCCGAAATTCCGCGGTTGCGGCGCGTAGTGTGAAGGCTTTCGCATTCACAGTGGAGAAGGTCGCCGTGCCCCAGCTCAAGGTCGCCGACGGAGCGCCCATCGCCTCGCCAATCGTTGCCACGCTCGACGCCGCCAGTTGCAGTCTTGCCGCGCCAGCTCGCACTTGTACACTACCCAGCTTGTCCGTGCTGAGTCTGTCGCCGCTGTAAACCGTGGCGCCGGCAGTTGCCGCTGCCGTTCCAACTTGCGCGCGGTCCGCGGAGACCACCGTTCCAAGCGCCGCCGAAGGGGCGCCCCACACGGGGGTCATTACAATCGCAAAAGAAAGCAGTAGAGATATAATTCCACGCAGGCGTGCCATTGCCGCCTCCAAGAGGGTCGCCAAGAGAATACTCATCCTCATTTGTGGCGTCAAGAAGTAATCGCGCCGCAGCCGGGAAAATCCTTGTACCGGCAATCATTTGCAGTTAGCTGGCGGTGGGGCTGCTCCGCTGCTACAATACCTGCGAATCTATGGCTGACTGGAAACAGATTACTGCGCGCATCCGCCGCGCACGAACCAGCAAGGATCCCGCAGGACAGCTCGCGAACTTGTTCGAGAAGACCCGCGACGCCATGGCTGCGTTCGAATTGGCGCGCTATTTTGAAGCCTCAGGACAATCCGCCGAAGCCGGAAAATGGTATGCCACTGCCGCCGAACGCTTCCGGCGCGCAGATTGGAAGACCAAGGCGCAGGAAGCTGCCGTCCGCCTCGGGGCGACTTTCCCTCTTGAAGTTACTGTCCCCCTGGATGCGTCACCACGCCGCGCGGACGATTTTCTTTTGACTCCGCCTCCCATTCTCATCCCCGAGCCGGTCCTTCCCTTCGAACCAAACGCCGTCACTTCCGAGGACATCGCTGCCCCAGTGGCTGAATCGCACGCCGTGGACTCCGCCACACCCTTGGCCCTTGCACAAAGGAAATCGCGCCGCCGTGGCCGCCGTGGCGGACGCAACCGGCGCAAACCTGGCGCTGCTGCTGCAGTTGCAACGCCCCAGGTCGGAGAGGCGAATGCCGAGGCCTCGAAGCCCCCAGTGTCCCATCGTGGAACACCACGCGCCGCTTACGAGGAGCCTGTCGAGCTGCGGCCCTCTCGGCTCGGCCACAGCCGTACGATTCCGCCGCTCCCCGTGGAAGCGCCAGCCGAGGGTTCCGTCCCCGGATTGCGCGGGCGTTATGGCGATCCCGGGTTATCTTCACGTCTTTCCCAGTTGGAAATGCATTTTCGCCGCTTGCTGACTTGTGAGCCTGTCAGGGTGGATGAGGCGGATCGCGCCCCGGTCGGCCCCGGCGTCTTCGTTCTTACCGACTCGGATCTCACGACCTACTACTACGTCGAGTCCTGTCAGACCCTGCGCATTGCCGTTGGCAACCTGCTGCGCGGTGGCTCCAGTCGTCGCGGCGTTGATTCCATCAAGCCACAGCTTGCCGATCATCTGGGCATTCCCGAAACGCGCGTCGCGAAATATCTCGCTGACCATTGCGTCGTTCGCTGGCTGCAGCTGGATGAAGGCGCTTCGCATTTCGCGCACTTCGTCATCGCCGTGCTGCGCCCAATTCTCAACGAATAGTCCTGCCATCCTGGAATTGGTTTCCCTCCAGCGGTACGATTATTCCCGCAAGCGCACATTTCCTGCACAATTTTCGTACCAGTTACCCCTCCGTCGGCAACCGGATAATCCCCGTTTACTCGCCTGAAGTGCCGTTCAACACCCGATTTTGACCATTCGCCGCATCTTTCTGGCTTCCCGTCGGTGTAACCGTCAAACTATAGGTGTCCAAAGACTTATTGGGCGTACCCAGGGGGCATGCTACGGTTATTTGAGCCCAGGGGATTTGTTTAGGGCTCGTTCTCTATCATTTGGGGCCATTGCACACAGCTTTTTTCGAAAGTGAGGCTATAGGTATATGTCGAATCGTGTGGTCACTCAGATCGCAAGGACTTTTGACTGGGCCGCTTGCAAAGCGGCGGGCGTCACGTTTGACACCATTCAACATTTCAACAAGCGCAATCCGAATCCATCCGTTACACCGAAGTGGTCGGATAAGCCGCTGCTCAAGTCCTGGGAAAAGACCAAGCCAACGCTCGGCTGGCCCCGGCAAACCGATTCGCTGTGTCCTGATTGCGTGAGAGAAGCGCGCGAAGCCATCATCGCCGGCACAAAAGACTGGCGCGACCTGATGAACGAGAAGGTCGGCGAAATTAAAGCGCAAATCGTCGAGCGCAATGGCGAAGTTTGGATGATCAAGGATTGCCCCAATCACGGCCACTTTGAAGACTTGATGGCCATTGACGCAAAGTTCCTCGAATGGATCGAGCAGAACTTCCCGGGCCGCGATATCCCCGCGCACAACGACGAAGGTCTCCACAAGCACGGCTCCAGCAACGTCCGCTATGGCCGCGGCTCGGTGCTCACCGTCGACCTAACCAACCGCTGCAACATGATGTGCGATCCCTGCTTCATGGACGCCAACCAGGTTGGCTACGTGCATGAATTGTCTTGGGCTGAGGTTCAAGAAGTCCTCGATAACGCGCTGAAGATCAAGCCACGCCGCCAGATGTCCGTGCAGTTCTCCGGTGGCGAGCCGACTATGAGCCCATATTTCCTGGACGCCGTCGCCTACGCCCGCAAAATCGGCTACAACAGCGTGCAGGCTGCCACCAACGGCATTGAATTCGCCAAGAGCAAGGAGTTCTGCAAGAAAGCCTTCGCAGCCGGTATGCGCTATGCCTACCTGCAATTTGACGGTATCGGCAACGACGCCAACGGCCATCGCCAGGTCGGCAACCTCTTCGACGTGAAACTCCGCGCCATTGAGAACATGCACGAAGCCGGCATCGAGATCGTCCTCGTCGTCACCATCGTCAACAATGTGAACAATGACCAGGTCGGCGCCATCGTAAAGTTTGCGATGGAAAATCCCAAGAGAATCGCCTTCGTCAGCTTCCAGCCGGTTTCCTTCACCGGCCGCGACGAAGAAATCACCCCGGAACGCCGCCTCCGCCAGCGCTACACGCTCTCGCATCTCGCGCAGGACGTCAGCAAGCAGGTGGGCAAGGTCGAACCGACCCGCGATTGGTTCCCCATCTCCTTCATCAGCACCTTCGCTGGTTTCTCCGACATGGTTCACGGCCAGGATTCGCAGTGGGGCGCGCTCTCCTGTGGTTGCCACCCGAACTGCGGCGTGGGCACGGCCATCATGATCAATAAGGAAACCAAGGAGTGGGCGCCCGTTCCGCGCTTCCTCGACGCCCAGCAACTCACCAAAGACGTCACCGCCATCACCGACGCCGCTCGCGGCAAGAGCTTTTCGAACTTCATGATGGCCATGGCGCTGCTCAAGAACTACAAGCCCTTCCAGGGCCCCAAGGGTCTGAAGCTCTATGACCTCTTCAAGAAATTCGACAAGACCTGGGCGCTTACCAAGGACGCCGAAAAGAAGTTCGGCAGGACTTCGCCAGACCGCACCTACGAAGACGCCATGAAGCGCCGCAAGACCGACCCGTGGAATTTCCTGTTCATCGCCGGCATGTGGTTCCAGGATCTTTTCAACTACGACTTCCGCCGCACCGAAATGTGCATTATCCCCTACGCCACGCAGCAGGGCGAAATCTCCTTCTGCGCGTACAACACCGGCGTCGGCTGGCGCAAGATCATTGAGAACATGCACAAGAATGCGACCGTGGCCCAGTGGTACAAGGAACACGGCAAGCACGAGATCTACGCCAAGGGCAAGAGCGTCAACCTCGAGAGCTTTGAGCATTCCTTGAAGATTGACGCCGAAGACGCAGCGCGTGTTCGCCACCTCGAACATGACATTCCTCTGACCGCCGCGGAAGAAGATCGGGCACGCCGCAAGCAAGCCCAGGCGCTCCAGGAACAAGCCAAAGTCCGCGCGATTTACGAAGAGCTGGTGCTGAAGAAGCCCCAGCAGACCGTCGTGCAGATCGGCACCGTGCAGGACATCGCCAAGGCCGTCCCGGCGAACTTCGCGAACGCCGGCAAGTCGGTCACCATCGCCCCTGCCAACGGTAATGGCAATGGCCATTCGAACGGCAATGATGCTGCAACCAAAACCGTCGAAAAGGCCACTGAAGCCGTCGCCGGTGACTAAGCGCGGTTTACTCAGGCTCACTTTTGACAACGGCTCCGGCTTCGGTCGGGGCCGTTTTGTTAAGGGTCCATCAATGCGATTTCAATCGGTATTTTTCGTCGCATTTTTTATGGCAATTCCTGCTACGTGCTTGATCTATGCTTGGCGCAAATGGAACCAGATGAGAAATGCGCCAGCCCAGCAGAGCTGGCGGGAGAAGCTCCCGACGGTGGGTCTTTGTCTTGCAACCTTATGTCTGCTCCTGACTTCGGGATTCCTATTCCAGGGCTTCCACTGGGGCGTGCAGTCTTTTGCAAGTCCTCCGCCAGGTTTTTGGCTGACCCTGAATTGGGTAAGTCTTCTATCATGGGTTTTGGCCTGCCTTACAATCGTGCTCGGCAAAGGAAAATTGCGGTTCCCTTTGTTTGTTTGGTGTCTTGGCATGCCGCTGCTTGCGTGGTTTGTCATTACGATGGGCTACATGTATTGAAAGGCTTCGCGTTACAATTAGACCATGCCGATTTACGAATACGTTTGTGACAAGTGCCAGACTCCGTTCGAGAAGCTGGTATTGAACAAACAGCAGGAGATTGCCTGCCCGAAGTGCGCCAGCAAGAAGAACACCCTGCAACTCTCGGTCTTCAGCGCTTCCACGAATGGCGCCGCTTCAAAATCATCCACGTCATTCTCTGGCAGTGGCGGCGGAGGCTGCTGCGGCGGCGGTTGCGGCTGCAACTAGCTCGCACCGTCTAGCTCAGGTCTCTTCCGGGATCTATGGTCCTCGAGTACCCTTCCTCGGCATGCCGCGTCAGTTCTTTCCGGTTGGAACTTTGCGGCGAAGCTCTTCTGTCCAATTCAAGACGACGTTGATCTTCACGCTATCCCCGCCGCTCTTCCCCGACTGAATGAAATAGAACTGGCGGCCATCGGGGGAAACGTCGTAGCTCGAGCCGGAGCCAACGCTGAAAAGAGAGTCTCCCTCGAACAAGACGGCAGGATTGCCCAGCGAAGGAGTCGTCCCCGTGCTTTGCACGGCGACGCTCATCAGTTTCCTTCCGTTGCGGAAAAAGAGTTCGCGGCCGTTGCGGGCCCACATCGGCTCGACACCGCCTTCGCTGGAAACCTGCCAGCGCGCGCCGCCTTCGAACGCCTGCAGGTAGACTTCGAATTTTCCGGATTCATCCGATTGGTAGGCCACCCAGCGGCCGTCGGGAGAAAAAACCGGCGCCCGCTCGTTGAAAGGGGTCCGCCGCCAGGGCTTCATTTCCCGATTGCCATCAAGCGAAAGCGTCCAGAGATCGGATCCGCTCTTGGGATCGGACATGCTCAGCAAGACAGTTTTTCCATCCGGAGACACAGAGTTCGGAAGTTTGTCCTGCTGACTGGCGGCCAGCAGCTCCTCCGAGCCGCTGCCATCCGAGGGCTTCCAGTACATATCGAAGACCGGGCGCTCCGACAAATAGACGATGTGCTTCCCGTCCGGGGTCCAGACGGGCGACTGATTCGACGCCGGACCAAAGGTAAACCGGGTGGAGGTCCCGCGAACAAGGTCCAGAAGCCAGATATCCGGCGGGCCGCCACCTTCGTTCCCCGCCAGAGCGAGCCTATGCCCATCAGGCGACAACCGCACGTCGAAAAACAGATGAAGCCGGGACAGTATCTGCGTTACGTTTCCTCCGCGGTCGACCGCGACGAGATGTAATTCAGACCGGACCGCGGAAGCCTTCACGTAAGCGAGCGACCCGCTTTCGGACACCGTGAACTGCGCCGCCCCATTTTGCGGAGAGTAGGACACGTCTTCCACCACGGAGACAGCGGAGCCGGTCACTTCCAGGCGGCCCACATCGAATGGCACCGCAAGAATGGATTCTCCCCGCACGTAGACCAGATGCCCGGAGTTCACATAGCGCCCGTAAACCGCTCCCTCAAGCACAGTTTTCTGCTTCCCGGTTTCGAGCGAAAGGGCCACAATGCGTGCCCGATCCATCGGGGTCGAGAAAGCTGTGAACAGTAAGTTTTTTCCGTCCGGCAAGAGCTGCGGCCACCAATGGGCCAGTTCGGCCTTGGATTTATCTGGTTCGGTCAGCTTCGTGGGTGTTCCGCCGCCCGGGGGAAGCTTCCAAAGGCCGGAATTGTAAGCCTGCGTAAAGACGATCGTCCCATCCGGCAACCAACACCCGCCGCCCCAGCCCGTTGAAGTCAACTCGATGGGTGAACCACCCTCAACGGAAACTTTTTTCAGCTTACCTCCGGCGGTGAACGCGACCCATTTCCCATCCGGAGAGACAAACAGGCTTGTGGCACCCTCTGCGCCGGGGACGAGTCTGGCTTCCGGCTGATCCAGGGGACGGGCATACAATTTCGTTGCATTGCCCCCTCCGGCTGCGAACATCAGCCTATCTCCCGTAGGTGAAAAAACCATCCTGGGATAATCGAGGGTGGTGACGCTGGTCCCGGGCGGAGGCGTCAGCTCAAACCGCACGACCGGCCGGAAAACGGGCTGACTGCGGTCGTGCCACTCGCGCCACCCCAGAGCAAGCGATACTGCGGCAAGGATTGCGACTACGCTCCAGGCGGCAATGCTGCTGCGCCACGAGCGTCCCCGCTTAAAGTCCGTTTCCGGGGAAATGCCGGATAGAGCAGAAGAATCCGGCGCACCGGAGAGAATCTCTTCCAGCACGATCCGCGCGTCTCCAACATCGCGCAGACGAACTTTCGGGTCTTTGCGGAGGCAGCGTTCCAGCAGCTGGCGGATGCGCGGAGTAATTTGCGCGGGGAGAGTGTCCCATCTCGGCTCCTTCAAGATGACGGCGGCGAGAACTTCCGAAGCGGTTTCACCGGTGAAAACCGGCTTACCGGTGAGCAATTCGTAGAGCACAGCGCCGAAAGCCCAAATGTCCGTGCGGCGATCCACGGATTTGCCCTTGGCTTGCTCGGGCGACATGTACGCTGCGGTGCCGAGTATCACCCCGGCGCGCGTCGCGGCCATGCTGATCGTTGGTGAATTCGAAATGTCTCCCTCAGAAACGTTACCTTCCAGAGCCTTCGCCAAACCGAAGTCCAACACCTTCACCTGACCGTCTGGCGACACTTTGATATTTGCTGGTTTCAAATCGCGGTGAATGATGCCGCGCTCGTGGGCGTATTCAAGAGCTTCGGCGATTTGTTTGCCAATGGGAAGGGCTTCGTCGAGCGGGACCGGTCCCTGCTCGATCCGCTCGGCGAGCGTCGGGCCTTCCACCAGCTCCATCACCAGCGCGCGAACGCCGCTCGATTCTTCCAGGCCATAAATCGCGGCGATGTTGGGATGATTCAGCGAAGCCAGGAGCTGCGCTTCCCGCTCGAAGCGCGACATCCGTTGCGCATCGGAGGCGAACGCTTCGGGCAACACTTTCACGGCAACTTCCCGCTTCAACCGGGAATCGCTCGCCCGATAGACTTCACCCATGCCACCCGCACCGAGCGGGGACTGGATTTCGTAGGGGCCGAGTTTGGTGCCGGGGGTGAGGGACATTGATGGGCGCCATTATACGCCCAAGGAAGCGCGTTACAGCGAATCTGACGATTGTGGACGGAAGGTCACTTACAGGCCCTGGGTCGTTGCTAGCCAGAGGATTCGCTCTCTTCCTCCACTGACAGTTCTCGACTATTCTTCCTGGGCATGCCGCGCCTCGACCAGCCACACGTCTTCCCAGCTCGCATCCACAAAGTGTGGATCATGCGCTGCGTGGATGTCCCGCGCGACAAACGCATTCAACTCATCGTGAAACGAATGCTGGAGCGCGCCGCAAAGCGCAAAAAGAAAAACAAAAAAGGGAAGTAAGCGAGCTATCGGGAATAATTCTTGATATAAGCCGG
>JBGOTL010000137.1:0-8773 GCA_041476465.1 Candidatus Acidiferrum sp.
ACATAACCCATGCCGCTCTTCAGCCCGCCGACCAATTGGTCCGTCAATGCGCCGAGCGTACCCTTATACGGCACGCGGCCTTCCACGCCTTCCGGAACGGATTTGCCGCGTTCTCCGGTGTCCTGCACCACGGAATATCGATCGGAGCCCGCATCCATGGCGCCCATGGAACCCATCCCGCGATAAGACTTGAAAGTGCGGCCCTGATACAGAATGGTCTCGCCCGGCGATTCTTCGGTGCCGGCGAAAAGACTGCCGATCATCACACAGGAAGCGCCGCCCGCGATGGCTTTCGAAATATCGCCGGAGTATTTGATGCCGCCGTCGGCGATGATGGAAACTCCGGTTCCCTTGACGGCTCTTGCGGCTTCCATGATGGCGGTGAGCTGCGGAACACCAGCGCCGGTGACCACGCGAGTGGTACAGATCGAGCCGGGGCCGATGCCAACTTTCAGGCCGTCAATGCCCAGCGAAATGAGATCTTTGGCGCCATCGTAGGTCGCAACGTTGCCGGCCACGAGCTGCATCTCCGGCAGGCGCTGGCGAATCGCTTTAATGGCTTGCATCACGCGTTCCGTGTGGCCGTGCGCGGTATCAATGGCCAGCACGTCGGCCTTGGCCTTGGCCATTTCCACGGCGCGCTCCATGAAATCGCCGGTGGCGCCGACGGCTGCGCCCACGCGCAAGCGTCCCTGTTCGTCTTTTGTGGCGCGGGGATACTCGAGTTTTTTCTGGATGTCTTTTACGGTAATCAGGCCTTTGAGATTGAAGTCCTGATCCACTACCAGAAGTTTTTCGATGCGATGCTTCTGCAGGATGCGTTCGGCTTCTTCCAGCGTCGTGCCAACCGGTACGGTGACCAGGTTGTCTTTGGTCATAACCGAGCCAACGAGCTGGGAATGATTTTTTTCGAAGCGCAGGTCGCGGTTGGTCAAGATGCCCGTGAGTCGCGTGCCTCGCGTCACCGGCAAGCCGGAGATGCGATATTTGGTCATAATCTCCAGCGCCTGGCGCAGGGTGATGTCTGGAGAAATGGTGACGGGATCGACGATCATGCCGCTTTCCGAGCGCTTCACGCGGTCCACTTCTTCACCCTGGCGGTCGATGGGCATGTTGCGGTGCACGATGCCCAAGCCGCCCTGGCGGGCGATGGCGATGGCCAAGCGCGATTCGGTGACGGTGTCCATGGCCGCGGACGCCAGCGGGATATTGATTGGCAGTTTACGCGTGAACCACGAACGCGTATCCACCTCGGCGGGCAGTACGGAAGACTTGCCCGGCAGCAGCAGCACGTCGTCAAACGTCAGACCCTCGGGAATCGGACCGTCAATCATTCCAGCCTCGCTTTAAAAAGTGTGCTTCGGAAGGGAAGCGCCCTAAAACAGCGCAGCCCAGCGGGCGCCCGCTGGGCTGGTAGAAAAATTCATCAAATCGAAAAAATTGCATCACCGTTAAACTACTATTCTAGAGGCCGGGGGGATTCCGGTCAAGTTGACGTCCCGCTTGTTTGATGGGCGCGCATCTACTACAGTTTTGAGATGGCGCCTACGGCCGTTGCCTTCGAACCACACACCCTGCTGCGGAACGGCCACGCCATGACCGTCGCCGCGGCATTCGTGCCTCGCCGGTTTGTGTTGCCGCTTGCGGAAGACCGGCTATTTCGCGTGGATGCCGAGTCGCAACTGTTGGCGCATTGCCATTGGCAGGCAGGGAAGCGCAAAGATGCCCCGGTGATGGTGATCCTCCACGGTCTGGAGGGATCCAGCGATTCGAATTATGTGCGCGGCATTGCCGAAAAGGCCTACGCGGCGGGATTCCACGCCATTCGCATCAACCAGCGGAATTGTGGCGGCACGGAAAAGCTTACCCCAACGCTTTATAATTCAGGGATGAGCGGAGATTACCGGGCCGTCTTTGAAGAACTGGCGCATGGTGATGAGTTCGAGCAGATTTTTTTCGCTGGGTACTCGATGGGCGGCAACCTGGTAACGAAGTTGGCGGGCGAGTACGGCGGGGAGGCGCCCGAGAAATTGCGCGGCGTTTGCGCGGTTTGCCCGGCGCTGGACCTGGCGGCGTGCGCCGATGCGCTGGAGCGCCCGGACAACTATTTTTACACGCGGCATTTCGTTTCCGGGCTGCTCACACGTTACCGGCGCAAGGCGCAACTTTTTCCGAATTTTTATTCGCAGAATGGGTTCGGCCCTATTCGAACGGTGCGTGAATTTGATGACGTCATTACCGCGCCGCATTTCGGGTATCGCGACGCGCAGGAGTATTACGAAGCGGCCGGCGCGAAAAAAGTCGTGGATCAGGTGCGCGTGCCGATGCTCCTGATCACGGCAAAAAACGATCCATTTGTGCCCTACGCTTCCTTCCTCTCGGCCAAGGTGCATCAGAATCCAGCCATCCGGCTGCTCGCACCGGAACACGGTGGGCATTGCGCGTTTATCTCCAGGCACAGTGGCTCCGAGCGCTTCTGGGCTGAGCAACGCGTCGTGGAGTTCTGCTTGGAAATCTCGCGAGGGCAGACTTAGCCCAGCGGTTTTTCCAGGCTGACGGCGAAGCCGGGCGTAAGCAATTGCGCGGGGCCTTCCGCCGCGATCACCATATCGTCTTCGCAACGCATTCCAAACTCTCCGGGCACATAAATGCCCGGCTCGTTCGAAAAGGTCATGCCTGCTTCGAGGATGGTCTTGCTGCCGCGGACCAGATAGGGGTGCTCATGGCCATCGAGCCCAAGGCCGTGACCGAGGCGGTGCGTGAAAAATTTGTAATCCGGGCCATAGCCGGCGCTGGTGATCACCTGGCGCGCAGCGTCGTCCACGCTTCCCGAGAACTGGCCTGCGCGCGCGGCGCCCAGCGCGGCATCCTGTGCTTTGCGTACGACATCAAACGCGCGCTGAACTTTTTCCGATGGCTTTCCCAAGACGCCGGTCCGCGTAACGTCTGCTTCGTAGCCCTCCACGGTGCAGCCGCCGTCGATCAGCACCACGTCGCCGGCTTTTAGTTTCTGCGGTTGCAGCGTGCCGTGCGGAAGCGCCGCCGACGCTCCGAGCAATACCAGTGCCTCGCCGTGCAAACCCATTTTCGAGAAGCCGGCCTCAACCAGGCTGGCGATTTCCTCCTGGGACATTCCATCGTTTAAGGAAGCGAAAACCGCGCGAAACACATCGCAGGTAGCTGCGCAGGCCAGGCGCATCAGATCGAGTTCATGCGGCGACTTATGCGCGCGGCAGGCAATGGTGACGGGATCGGCGGCGACAAATTGGAATCCCGGCGCGGCTTCCTGCAAATGGTCGAAAAACGTGAAGGGCAACGCTTCTTCGACGCCCATGCGGCCGGTTCGAATGCCGCGATCGGCCAGCGCCGCCGCAGCGAGTTTCGTGGGACTTTCGTCCTCTTGCCAGGTGCGCACCCCGACCAGGTCGGGGTGCAACTTTTCCCGCAGGCGGCCCTCTTCGAACGCAGGGACGATCAGGATGGGTCGGCCCGTACGCGGAATCAGCAACCCGAGTAGCCGCTCGCTCAAACCCCATCGAATGCCGGTGAAATAATAGAGCGAAGTGCCGGGGCCGAAGAAAAGTGCGTCGTACTTAGAATTCCCGTTGGACATTAGATCTTGTGCGTGCAGGAGCCGCTCGCGGAATTCATCGGCGAGAATTGGCCGGACGCGGGGACCAAGGGGTTTCAGGTTGCCGAAGGCAGGAAGAAGCTTGTCCTGTGCCTTTTGGGCCTCCTTTAGCCCGGACGGCGTCAGGAGCAACGCGGAAGCGGCTGCCGTGCTCTGCAGAAAGCGGCGGCGAGATGGATGCGAGGGAGAGTCTAAGTATGATTTGTGCATGACGGTAAAGAGGTTTATCCGGCTTGAGCGCCGGTTGTCAAGGCCCCTGAGAGGTCTGGGACGGAAAAGAAGGGGCGCATCATCCTTGACGGAAGAGGGTTATTCGGTGCGGATGGCCAGAATCTCTTTTTCCTGAATCTTGATTTCTACGCCCAGCGGTGGCCGCAAATCCGAGCCTTGCACAATGGCCCCGCGCACCCAGACATTGCCTGGGATATTGACCAACTTCAGCGGATCGAAAAGCGTGTGGCTGCAGGGGTTTCCCACCATGGGATGCTTCGCGGCGTGAAATCCGTAGTCGGTTTGAAGTTTCTCAATATCCGTGAGGTATTCCATCTGACAATTCCCGTACGGGGCCTTCAAGGATAAAGCCCAATATCCCGCAGGTTGATTGGCTGCGCCCCCGGGCAGGCGGATGATCACCGCAGGAATGTTTTCGCCCGTCAAGCGGTTGCGAATGAAAAATTCTTTCGATGACCACGGTTTGGCAAGTTCCGCGATCGTTGCAATGCCCGGGTTTGTATCCGTGGCGTGAGGAAGCGCCGCGGCCGGATCTGGTGTGGGAGCGGGCACTTCAATTTGAGCAGTGGGTTCCGCCGGGGCCGGTTCAGCGTGCTTTGGCCGGAGGAACCACCGGGTTCCTAAAAAGACCAGGATGAGCACCGCTAGCAGGCCTGCCACCAGACGGATAGCGGGATTGCTCTGGGGGGAACGTCGCGAGCCTGGTCCCGCCACGCCCGGGATTTGCGGCATGTCTGCTTTGAAGCGTTCGGATGAAGGCTGGTCCGGCATTTTTGCTCAGTCTGAGTCCACCAATTGCTGCGACCTGCTGCCGAGCATATCACGGCAACGGGTGTTGCAGGGGCTATGTGGACAATCCCAGGCTATTGTAAGGCCCGCCCCATAGAGGAGCAACTATATCGCGGAACCCAAATGTGTTATTGAGATGAGAACACTGTGGTTCGCGAGGCTTGTTTCGGAAGCTGCGGCATCCTAGTGTAGTCAGTACCAAGCAATGGAGCGTTTCAGTCGGATATGAGCGGCGAGACACGAGGGACGGCCCGCGCATTTGTGCGCAGTATCAATATTCTGTTGAAGTTTGCTCGCTTGTACGAATTTGGCCATGTGCGCACCGCGGCACAATTTGAGACTACCTGGAAAGAGCTGCGGGCGGCGCTGGATGAAAGCGGAAGTACGGGCCTGCTGCTGGGCGCTTCCGGAAACCAGATCCTCCTCGACGGCGTGCCGCTGGGCACGGCGGCAGGGGAACGCAGCTTCGCACAATTGCTCACTTCTTCAGGCATTGCCAGCATTCATTTCTCACCCACTCTTACCCAGCCGCAGCTTGCGCGTTTCGTCCGCGCATTTCCGAGCGGCAACGCCAAGCCTTCCTCACTCGCCGAACAGCTGAAGTCCGCGCTGGCGGGCGAAACCAGCATCAAGATCAATGAGATTCGCTACGTCGCGGAAGATTCTTCCGTGGCGGGCATTAAAGTTGCGGCGCAGTTGACAGCCAAAGCGCTGGGCGCATCAGGCGACAAGTATCGGGATTTTTTTGAAGACCCCAATAAACTGCTGCAAATGATTCTGGCTGCGGAAAGCTCGCGCGGTGGCGGAGGGGGAGGCGGGGGCGCAGGCCCTGGATTTGGCACCGGCGGTGGTGGCGGAGGCACAGGCCCCGGAAGCGGCACTGGAGGTGGGGGAACTGGTTCGCCTTCCTGGGGTGGCGGCACTGGAGGTGTCGGCGGGAACTTGTGGGAGGCTGGCACACATTCAAGCGGCGGCGGGGGAACCGGCACAGGAGCAGTGACTGGAGGATCGGGCACGGGTGGCGGCGGCTCGGGAACAGGCAGCGGCCCAGGTATGGGTGGAGGTTTTGGTCCGGGTAGCGGTCCCGGGGGAGGTGGAGAAAGCACCGGGACAGGTGGTGGAGGTTTTGGCCCGGGTGGGGGTTCCGGGGGAGGCGGGGGAGGCACCGGGACGGGTGCTGGAGGAGGGGGCGGAGATGCGAGAGCTCCCGGTAAATGGAAAGCGGCTTCAGCGCTATTGCTAGGAACCGGACCCAGCGGGGGCATGGTTGGCGGCACAGGTTTGCCTGGTGGGGCGGGCTTGCCTGGCGGCGCGGGCGCGCCGGCCGGAGGTTACGCGGTAGCGGAGGAAGATGTTCGGTCGATGCTCGGACTCTTCGCACAGCTCGGGCGTTCGCGAAAAGATCCTGAGGCCAAGCTGGATCCGGTCACCTTCCAATCACGATTGAGTGCCATGCCGGTGCGTGCGCAATTCACACTGCAGCAGGCGCTGGCAGGTCTTGCCGCGCAAGCCCCCACGGGGCAGCCAGACAAGCCCATGCTGCTGAAGCTTGCTGAGCATGTGGCCATTCGGTTTGCCTTGGACAGTTATGAGCGCGGTGAGTTGCGTGTGAACGCAGTCAAGCAGCTTCTGGACCGCATGAATTCCGAAATCGAAGCCTTGCGGAAGATTCTGGGTTCGCAGGAAGAAATGATGGCCAGCGCGGGAATCCAGGTGCAGTCCTATACCGAGCTGTTGGACCAGGAGTTCTGGGAGCAGGTGCCGGAAGAAAACAAGAAGGAAGTGCTGACCTCGGACGAATCCTGGTGCGTACCGCCGCGCAATGTGCGCGCGTTCCTGGAAGATATGTTGCGGCGCGGGGAATTGAAGACGGTAAATGAGATTCTGATGAAATACGCGGCCTGCGTGGGACTCGAAGCGTCGGAAGCGCGGCGCACCACGGCGATTGGCTTGTCCGACCTGGCTGAACTTTACGGCAGCGGCGACGGCAGCGCGCTGATGGACGCGATCCGCCGCCTGGGCAATCAGCTGGCCATCGAGCGCGAGCCGGAGCTGCAAACCCTGGTAGGCGCGGCTTTCGTGCGCATGAGCCAGGAAGCAGCGTCTAAGCGATGCTATCCCGCGATGCAGCAAGCGCTTGCTTCGCTGGACAGCATCGAAGCGCAACGGCCGGGGTCGACGCAGAATCTGCGTCCGCGCATTGGAGCGGAAGAGCACTTGCCGGAGTTTTTCGAGGAAGCGCTGCGCAGCGGACACCTTCCCGATGGCATGCTGGAAATTCTTGTGCTGATGCCCAAGGCATCGTTGCACTACGCCACCAACCGGTTCGCGCATTGCGGCTTCCGCGAGGATTGCGATTTGCTGAGCGAAATTGTGCGCGGGCTGGGTGAGGAAGCCACACAGCGGCTTGTGGAGACGCTGCAGACAGCGCCCGCGAATGAAGCCGCCGAGACCGTAGGGTTGCTCAGCCAGCTTGCGCCGGAGGCCGTCGAGAAGATTCTTCCCGTGCGGCTGGCGCAGTGGCCACGCTCATCCCACGACCGCACGGTGCGGCAGCTCTCTGCAGCGTCCCCAGAACATCGCGCGCGCCTGCTGGTGGCACTCTATGAATCTCTGGACGTCATGATTCGGCCGCTGGCGATTGATGAAATGGGAATGAGCGGCCACCCGGAATGCATTTCACTACTGGTCGATCTGGTGCAGAATGACCAGACTCCCGGCTTCACGCGCGTGAAAGCTGTGGAAGCGGTGGGGAGACTCCGAGCCAGTGCCGCGAGCGCCCCTTTGCAACACCTTCTGGAAGCTAAACAAGTGTGGCGGTGGGTGTACCCCAGCGAACTGCGCATCGCGGCTGCCCAAGCGCTGGTTAGGATTGATCCCGCCCTGGGTATGGAAAAACTTGCGCCCAGCGGCCTGGATCGCAGGGAATTGACGCTCGAGCCTTCCGACCCCGAGCCCAATGCTTCCGTCATCCGGCAACGGAGATACGCGCGGCTAAAACTATCGAAAAACGTGATCGCCACGACGACCAATCTTCGGGAAAACTTCAAGCTAAACATTCCTGAGCTGAATCTTGGGGGAGGAATTGGGGCAGGCGAGAGGCACTTGGCGCCGGGTTCTCTTCTCACGCTGAAGATCTCGCATGGTGTGCGGAATATCAGAGCGCAAGCGATCGTTCGCGGAGCGCGGCCCCAGGCCATGGCCTTTGAATTTGTCGAGATGGATCTCGAGGAACGCTCGCGATTGCGGAAGCTGCTGCTGGAGCTTGGTGGATTGCCGCAGGTTGCGACCGTAGTAAATCGCACGCGGCGCCGCGGCCGCGTGGCGATGAACAGATAATTTCTCCCAGAAGTGCGCCGCTCCGCGCAGAGCGGATAGTGCAACCTGTCCTCCCCCTTCGCAATACCGTCCCATCGAGCAGGTCGCACACCCGTCCTTGCGACGGCTTGACGCCCGGGACACATGGAACCTCTGTACCATTGCCCGGTACCCTCGCCAAGCCTACGGTACTAGTGAGGAAGTCCTATTTGGGACACTGTTCCAGATGGCCACAGAGAGGCCCGTGGGTGCAGGTGACCGCGATGCGGTCGGCGTGACGAGGGATGATGACCGCTTCGCGGTCACCAAGAACTGATGATAACAGATCCAAAAACTGCGGCGGGACGCGCTTTCGTTCGTAGCCTCAACATTCTCCTCAAGTTTGCTCGTTTATACGGCTACGAACATAGCCGGACCATCGAACATCTCGAGGTTGCGTGGCGCGAACTGCGTGCCGCCATTCCCATGGGCACCGACACCGGATTGCTGTTGGGCGCAACCGGATCGCAGCTTCTGCTCGACGGTGTACCCCTTGAGGGCGCCCCCGCGGAAAAACAGTTTGCGCAATTGTTGTCATCGGCGGGACTTGCCAGCATCCAATTCTTTCCTTGTGTCACCGAGGAGGAGTTGGGGCGATTCGCGCGGGCGTTTCCCACCGGCAAAGCCAAGCCTACTGAACTGGCGCTGCAATTGAAGGCGGCATTGACGGGTGCACTGGGAATCCGCGTAAACGAGGTGTGTTTCGTTGCCACGGATTCGCGGTTGAAAGACGCGAGCATGGCGGCGCAAATCGCGGCCGCAAGC
>JBGOTL010000138.1:0-8766 GCA_041476465.1 Candidatus Acidiferrum sp.
AAAGCCGAAAGCAAAGGATCTCCAGTTGTAAGTCAGTTGCAACTACCAATTAAGCTTACCGCTGTGCGTCGATTACGTCAACCGGACTATTTTGGTCCGCTTTCTCTACGGTAGAATACCCTGTCCTAATGAGCGCTCACGCAATGCGTCAAACGGCCGCCCTGCTCCTCTTTTTGCTATTGCTTTGCCCACAGGCACCGGCACAAAACCTTGCGCAGGGAAACGACCCCCGCGACCTGGTGAAGCCCGACCCAAAACGCGCGCAAAAAGCCGCGGAGCACGGCGTGAAGGCCGAAGCCGATGGCCACTACAACGAGGCGCTGGCCTACTTCGATGAAGCGGCGCGATACTCGCCCTTCGATGTGACCATCGTGAGCCGTGGCGCAGCGCTGCGTTCGAAGCTGGTGCGTGAGCGCGTGGAAGAAGGAGAGCGCCAGGCGCTGGAGGGGAATCTCGAACAAGCCACCAACGAGTTCTACGCCGCGCTGAAAATTGATCCCGCAAACACCATCGTGCAGGAACGCCTGGTGCAGATGCAGAAGATGGAAGATGCGCCGCCCCGGAAGCCGGAACGCTCCATCGAAGGCTTGCCGCGCCTGCAGCCACAATCCGGAAGGCACAGCTTCAACCTGCACACGGACACGAAGAATGCCTACGAGCAGGTGGCTGGAACTTACGGCATCAAAGCGTCGTTCGACCTGGATCTGGCAGCGCGAAGTGTGCGATTGCGCGTGGAGAATGTGGACTTCGTAACGGCGATGTCGCTGCTGGGCGCGGAGACCGCGACATTTTACAGGCCGCTGAACCCGGCGCTGATCTTCGTGGCCGCGGAAACTCAGGAAAAACGCAAAGAGTACGGCGTGCAGGCGGAGCAGACGTTTCCACTGCCCGCGGCCGTGAGCCCGGAAGAAATGACCGAACTGCTGCGGGTTCTCCGCGAAATTACCGGCGTAACAAAAATCGAACTGGATTCGCGCAACCGTTCGCTCACCTTGCGCGATTCACCGGAAAGACTTGCGCTGGCGGGCGAACTCATCCGTGACGTGGAAAGAGCGCGGGGCGAAGTCTTGCTGGAGATCGAGTTGCTGGAAGTGGACCGCGGCAACGCCTCGAAACTGGGGATCACGCCGCCATCCCAAACGCGTCTCTTCTCTCTTAGCCCGCAGCTTATTCCTCAACTGCGAAGTGCGCCGGACCTAACCTCGCTGCTGACGTTGCTCGCGGGAATCTTTGGCGGTGCGGCCACGGGCGGCGCTTTGAATCTCACCACGCTAGTCCCATCGGTTGTGGCCGTTGGCGGGGGCAGGACGACTCTTCTTTTGACGGTGCCCGGGGGAGCCGCTGATTTTTCCCAGGGACTCTCACTGGTGCACAGCGGGCGGCAGATTCTTCTGCGCGCGCAAGACGGAAAACCCGCGACGTTCTTTGTAGGCGACCGCTATCCGGTCACGCTATCGCTGCTCTCCGGCAGCCTGGGCAAGACCACCTTCACCCCGAATCCTGGGGGCACCAGCATCACGCTTCCCATACAACAATTCAACGTGGGGCAAGGCCCTGTCGCGCTCGTGAATGCGGATTTCCGGAACAATGGATTGCAGGATCTGGCGGTGGTCAACCAGATCGACAACAGCCTTACCATTTTGCTTAATCAGGGCCCCGGAGTGACGTCGCAATTCGTGCCCACCTCCGCATCGCCAATCTCGCTGGGCACAGCGCGAACTACCGCGCCTGCTGTTCCTGTTGCGATTGCATCTGCCAGTCTCAACCCCGGAGCGGGTACTAACCAGGATTCGTTTCCGGATCTTCTTGTCTCAGATCCAGTTGGAAATACCGTTACCGCCTTCCTGGGAGACGGCGCCGGAGGGTTTACTCAGGTTCAGGGCGCTCCCATTTCTGTCGGCAAGCAACCCAGTGCGATCGCTCCCGTGCAGTTCACCGTTGGCGGTGTGACGAATTTCGGTTTCGTGGTCACCAATTTTACGGACAACACCTATTCCGTTTTCACGGGAAATGGCAACGGCACATTTGCGCAGGTTGCGGGGTCGCCGTTTGCTTTACCCACTGGCTTGCAAGGTCCAATTGCGATGACCGTGGGCGATTTCAATGGTGACGGCAAATCCGACCTGGCGATCGTCACCGAGACCAACGCTGATACGAACATCCCGCAGGGCAGCGTAACGGCTCTTCAGGGCAACGGAGATGGAACCTTCACGCCGTTTCCCGGCTCACCCTTCCTGGTGGGGAGACTCCCCGTTGCCATCGCATCGGGATCCCTCAATGGCAGCAGCGGCCCGGCTCTGGCCGTCGTCAATCAGGCGGATAACACACTCAGCGTGCTTTTCGGCAAGGGCGACGGCACCTTCGCCGCTGCTTTGCAATCGCCGTTCAATACCGGCCTAACGCCTGCTGGTGTGGTCATCGCGGACTTCTTGGGGCAAGGCAACGGCGGAATCGCGGTGACAAACACCGGTGCGAACACGATCAGCGTTTTCGTGGACCTCGGCAGCGGCATCATCTCCCGGGAGCTGGAACCCGGTGCTGGAACTTCACCGGGAGCCATCGTTGCGGCGCCGTTCACGAAAAGTTCCCTTCCCGATGTGGCCGTGGCCAACAATATCTCCGGCGCGGCTGGCCAGGTCACGCTTATTCCCAGCCCGTCAAGCCTCTTTTCAAACTCCAGCATCGGCCAGCAGTTTTATCCCGGCTCTGAGTTCATCGATCTCGGCGTGAAAATAAAAGCCACGCCGGGAATGCACCCCAATAACGAGGTTACGCTGCAATTGGAATTCGAAATAAAGGCGCTCGCCGGCGCGAGCTTGAACGGCATTCCCATCATTTCCAACCGCACGCTGACACAAACCGTTCGCGTCAAAGAAGACGAGACCACGCTGATCGGCGGACTGCTCGACCGGGAAGAAACACGCGCTATCACAGGGCTTCCTGGATTTGCCGAGCTTCCCGGCGGCGTAGGCTATGCCTTCGGACGAAGAGATAACTCGCTCACCGACAGGGAACTCCTGATCCTGATCACCCCGCACAAAATGCGCTTGCCCTCGCGCGACTCGCGCACGATCTTCGCCGGAAGAGGCGACTTCGGCGGCCGCGGCTCCATTCCTGCGAATGCCGCGCCGGGGAATCCGCAACAGTAGGACAGCGCTTCCCGGCTGCCTTCTTGTTTTTTCTCTTTATAGGATTGCGCGGACAGGCAGGCAATTCCACTACGGCAGCGGCTCGAAAACAACAATAGGTTGATAGGTGCGCGGCACCACTGCTTCGGCGATGGCAATGAGCTTGTCCTGCTGATTGAAGACGCGCAGGCGCGGTGGCCGCGGTTCGCCGGCGTCCAACTGCATGGTGGCGCCCGGCGGCGGCTCCGTGCGGCCCCGCTGGATCTGCGAGACCAAGACATTAAACTTTGTGCCATGGCCGATGCGCTTTTCAATCACCGGCAACACATGGATGCGCGGGAAATTCGGCAGCAGGTTTTCCAGCTTGATCAGGCAATCGGCAAATTTTCCGGCGCGCGACGCTTCGGCGAGTTCTTCCAGCTTGATGGCCTGGTCCAGAGAGAACTCGCCGACGGCCGTGCGCGTGATTTCCGCCAGGTGCGCGCCGCAGCCCACCTTTTGCCCCATCTCATGCGCCAGCGAGCGGATGTAGGTGCCCGAGGAGCACTCGATTACGAAACGCGCGATGCTGCCTTCGATTTCCGTCAATTTGTATTCGAACAGCTCTACTTCCACGGCCTTTAATTCGACGGGCTGTTTCTTGCGCGCCAGCTCATAAGCCGGGCGGCCATGAATCTTTTTCGCGGAGAACACCGGGGGCATCTGCTCGAAACGCCCGATGCGCTCGGCGGCGAACGCTTCCAGCGCTGCGCGGTCCAGATGCGGCGCGGCATCTGGTCCTTGGGCTTCGCCCTCGGAATCGTAAGTATCCGTCGCAAAACCAAAGCGGAATCCGGCGGTGTAGCGCTTGCGGCGGCCGTTATAAAACTGCACCAGGCGCGTGGCGCGGCCGAGGAGCAACACCAGAACACCGGTGGCAAGCGGATCGAGCGTTCCGAGATGTCCGATCTGGCGGAATCCGGCAAGATGCCGCACGGCGTCAACAACGTCGTGCGACGTCTTGCCCGCAGGCTTGTCGATGACCAGAGCGCCGTCGAACGGCGCGGGTTGCGGCTGTCGTGGCATTCGTTGGGATCCTGGTATGGCTGACAAAAAGAATGCCGGGCTGCAGCCCGGCGCTGCACAATTCGTGTAGCGCCCCGACCCGGCCGGGGCAGCCTTCTTTTACGGCGCGGCCGGCTTGTCCTTTTTCATGTCTTTCAGAAGCTGTTCGATGCGTTCGACGTGTTCCTGGGAAACATCCAGCGTGAAGTGCAGCTCTGGTATGCGGCGAAGCTGCAGGCGCTCCACCAGCTCGCTGCGGATATACCCGGAAGCGTGTTCCAAAGCCTTGATGGCGTCGGATTGCTCCTTATTGCTGCCGCGCACATTGACGAAAACGCGCGCGTGCTTCATGTCCGTCTGGACACGCGCTTCGCTGACCACCACCATGCCCTCCAGGCGCGGGTCTTTCAGCTCGCCCGCGAGCATGGCGTTGATTTCGTGCGCGATCTCCTCGCCGACTCGTTCGTGACGGTGGCTGCTTGCTGGACTCATCCGCGTCCCTGCGACACTTTCTAAATAATTTCGACCGCTTGACTTATCAAAAACGAGCCGAGAATGCGGTCCGCCCGGTCCAAAACTTTCTGCAACACTTCCACCACATGTTTCTCTTCGTTGGAAAGCGTCACGACGCCGACCACCGACCTCTGCCAGGTGTCCTGATGCTCCAGCTCCGCCACAGCCACATTAAATTCGCGCCGCAGCTTATCCTTCAAGCTGCGCAGAACCTGCCGCTTGTCCTTCAGCGATCGCGCGTCCGGGATGTGCAGCTCGAGGGTGAGCAGGCCAACCGGCATAAGCGGCTCCGGGGAGACAACGCTACTGGTGACCGCAAAGCGGCCAACTTGGCAGTTTATTTCTTGCCGGAGGGCCCGCCGCCCTGTCCGGCTGCTTCTGCGGCGCTCATTTTCGTAATGCTGAAGCATTCAAGAACATCGCCGACTTTCACGTCGTTGAAATTGGCAATGCCCGCGCCGCACTCAAAGCCGGTGCGTACTTCGCTGGCATCGTCCTTGAAGCGTTTCAGTGAACTGAGCTTCGAGGTGTAAATGATAGCGCCGTCGCGCACCACGCGGACTTGCGCGTCGCGCTTGAGCACGCCATCCACCACGTAGCAGCCCGCGATGGACCCCGAACCCTTGACGCGGAAGGTGTTGCGCACTTCGGCGCGGCCCAGATAAGTTTCCTGGATGACCGGCTCGAGCAGGCCTTCCATGGCCTTCTTAATCTCGTCGGACACTTCATAAATGATGGTGTGCGTGCGGATGTCCACTTGTTCCTGGCGGGCGAGGTCCGTGGCTTTGCGGTCCGGGCGGACACCGAACGCGATGATAATCGCGCCGGAAGCGGAAGCCAGGAGCACGTCGTTTTCGGTCACCGCCCCGACGCCAGAGCTGATAATTTTCAGCTTTACCTGATCGGTCGAAAGCTTGGGCAGCATTTCGCTGAGCACTTCCGCGGAACCCTGCACATCTGCCTTGATAACCAGCGGCAGTTCCTTGACGTCACCCGCCTTGAGCTGTTCGTGGAGCTGATCGAGCGTAATGCGCGAACCGCTGCTGCGAGCCATGGCGGCGTCGCGCTGCTTCCCCTGACGGAAATCTACGATGTGCCGCGCCTTGGCTTCATCGGTCACAGAGAAGTGGTCCCCTGCTTCCGGCACACCTTGCAAACCTAGCACTTCGATGGGCGTGGAGGGCGGCGCGTCGATTGCCGGGCGGCCGCGGTCGTCAAACATCGCGCGGACTTTCCCAAAAACCGAGCCTGCGATAAAGAAGTCGCCGATTTTCAGTGTTCCGTTCTGCACCAGAACGGTGGCCACCGGGCCGCGGCCCTTGTCCACACGCGATTCCAGCACCGTGCCGGTGGCCGGGGCGTCCGGATTGGCCTTCAACTCGCGCAAATCGGCGACCAGCAAAATCGTTTCGAGCAGCTTGTCGAGATTTTTCTTTTGTTTTGCGGAAACTTCCACGAACTCTGTGTCGCCGCCCCATTCCGCGGGCATCAGGTTCAGTTCCGAGAGCTGCCGCCTTACGCGCTCGACCTGCGCTTCCGGCTTATCGATCTTGTTGATGGCCACGATGATCGGCACGTTCGCGGCTCTCGCGTGGTCGATCGCTTCTTTTGTTTGCGGCATAACACCATCGTCCGCCGCGACCACCAGCACGACAATGTCGGTGACTTTCGCCCCGCGCGAACGCATGCGCGTAAACGCGGCGTGACCCGGCGTATCCACGAACACCACGCTGCGCTCGTTCACCAAAATCTTGTACGCGCCGATGTGCTGCGTGATGCCGCCCGCTTCGCCCCCCGCGACGTCGGCTTCGCGAATGGCATCGAGCAAACTGGTTTTTCCGTGGTCCACGTGGCCCATAACCGTTACCACCGGCGGCCGCGGCTTCAAGTTTTCCCGCGTCTCTTCTTTCGCAACTTCAAGAACCATCTCTTCTTCAAAGGAGACCACGCTCACGACGCCGCTGAAGGATTCAGCGAGCGTCGTCGCCGTTGGCACATCCAGCGCCTGGTTGATGCTGGCGAACACGCCGCGATCCAAAAGGTTTTTCAACAGCTCCTTGGCGCGCACGTCCAGCTTTTCGGCAAGCTCTCGAATGGTAATACCTTCGGTGATCGTAACCTCGCGTGGTGCGCGCGGCTCCGGCGGCGCAATGACCACGGCGGCAGCGCTGCGAGCGCCCGGACGCTGGCGCGTCGGGTGCAGCTTGCGCTCCCCTTCCATCTCGCGCTTGTCCGCGACGGGTCGCTGGCGCTGTGGCGGCTTGCGTGTGTACAGCGGCTTGCCCGGCTCCGCTTTCGGCGGCATTTTTTCCGGAAACGCCGGCAGCATCCCTGGGCGTCCGGGCACGCGCGGACCTGGGCGCGTGCCGGTCGGCATCGCTCCACGCCGTTGTTCAAACGGGCGACCTGGCGAACCAGGTCCGCCGGGGCGCGGTGTAAAAGGTTTCCCATGACCGGGCTGTTGCGGACGCATCGGCTGGCCCGGGCGTGGACCACCCGTACGCTGATCACCCTTACTCGTTGTTCCTGGCAAAGGACCGCGATTCCCCGTCGGCATGGGCCGCGCCGGCAAGCCGGTGCGTGGCGGTACTGCAGCACCAGGGCGGAGCGCCGCAGCAGGACGCGCGGCGGCACCCGGCGCTGCAGCTGCCGGACGAACCGCTGAAGGTTGTGTGCCCGGCTGAGCCGGACGTGTTGCGTGCAAAGGAGTTTTAGGTTGACCTGCGTGGGCCGCCGGACGCGCGGAGGAGGCGGCAGGTGCGGATGTCGCCGGTGCAGCAGTCTTTGCAGCTGGTGGGATATGAGCAGCTGTGCCGGCAGGCGCAGCGGGCGCCTTGTGCGCTGCTGTTGGCGCGGCGGGTGCAGCCACTACGGCGGGCTTTGCGGGATGAGCAACCGCGGTGGGTGCGGTAGTTACCGCAGCTGGAGCAGCCACAACCGACTCCGGAGCAACGGCGGCGGGCTTCATGCGTGCGGCTTTGGCGGCCGCGTCTTTCGATTCCTTTTCCGTCTTCGCGGTGGCTTCCGCGCTGGCTTCCGCGTCGGCGAGTCCCTGAAGGTGCCTGCGTACTTTTTCCGCTACGTCTACCGGAACCGAACTGGAGTGCGTTTTCTTTTCCGTGACGCCGTATCCCGGCAAAAGGTCAATGATCGCTTTGGCTTTGACCTCCAGCTCGCGGGCCAACTCGTTAATGCGGACTTGATTTGCGTCGCTCATGTGTCCTGTTGACCGCTTTGCGGTCACGTCTTCAATTGACCGCTTAGCGGTCACCGATACCTACGACTTAGCCTCTTCTGGTTGCTCCGCATCGTCTTCCGTGCCTGCGGGCGCAGCCTCAGCAGTATTTTCTTCTGGGGCAGGAGCTTCGGTTGCCGGAGCTTCCGCAGCGGCTTCAGCCGTCTCCGCGCCCTCGGTATTTTCCGCTGGAGCCGCTTCGCCCTCTGCGGAGGGAGCATCCGTGCTTTCCACGGCTTCTCCCGTCGTGGCAGCCGCCTCGCCGCCGCCTTCATAGAAGCGGTTCACGGCTTGATAGATTTTGTCGACCATTTTTTCGCCGATGCCCGGAATTTCCATCAATTGTTCCGGCGTCATCCCGGCAAGTTTTTCAACGTTGTTAATACCCGCGGCCTCAATTTTCTCGATGGTCTTCGGACCCACGCCAGCCAGCGCCGTCAGCGGTGTCGCTGGCGCGGTCAGCGCGGTCATCTCCGCTTCGATCTCGCGGCGTTTCTCTTCTTCGCTCTTGATGTCGATATCCCAGCCCAGCAGCTTGCTCGCCAGGCGGACGTTCTGCCCCTTCTTGCCGATGGCCAAAGACAGCTGCGAGTCCTCGACGATCACCTCGAGCTTCTTGTTCTCCGCATCGGTGATCTGCACGCGCGTTACTTTCGCCGGGCTCAACGCCTTCTGCGCGAAAGCCACGGTTTCTTCACTGTAGGGGATGATGTCGATCTTCTCGCCGCGCAGCTCGCGAATGATCGATTGCACGCGCATGCCCTTCATGCCCACGCAAGCTCCCACGGGATCCACATCCTTGTCGCGGCTCATCACCGCGACTTTCGTCCGTTCGCCGGCCTCGCG
>JBGOTL010000139.1:0-8731 GCA_041476465.1 Candidatus Acidiferrum sp.
AGGTAGTATGTTTCAAGCCAAGGCTCTTGGTCTTTCGTTACTCCTCGTTGCATCATTCGCGATTCCATCCAGCGCCCAGCAGTCCGCCGCGCCCGCGCCGCAGGCTACCGCTATTCTCGCGACCGCCGCGTCGGCGCTGGTCGGCCGTCAAACCGTGCAGGACATCACACTCACTGGCACGGCTCGCCGTATCGCTGGCTCTGACGACGAATCCGGCACGGTTGTCCTCAAAGCCATGGCCGACGGCCACAGCCGCATGGACCTCAATCTTCCCTCCGGCATTCGCAGCGAAATTCACTCGCTCGACTCCACCGGCAGCCCGGTCGGCGCTTGGTCTGGTCCGGACGGCACGCAGCACGCCATCTCCAATCACAATCTCTTCACGGATTCGTCCTGGTTTTTCTCCGCCTTCACCCTAACGCGCACCGCATCGTCCCAGGTCGTCGTCGCCACCTACATTGGCCAGGAAACCTTGAACGGC
This sequence comes from Candidatus Acidiferrum sp., assembly GCA_041476465.1. Lineage (GTDB taxonomy): Bacteria > Acidobacteriota > Terriglobia > Acidiferrales > UBA7541 > Acidiferrum. The sequence continues at coordinate 482 of JBGOTL010000139.1, forward strand.
CAGCCGGTCCTCCACATCTCTGTCTCGCAGCCCCCCAGCAACGTTTCCGAGCAAACCGCCACTCTTCTCCAGCACCTCACACAAATGGATTTTTTCCTCGACCCAACATCTCATCTCCCCGTGGCCCTGTCGTTCAGCATCCATCCTGACAACGACGCAGGCCTCGACATCCCCGTGCAAATCCAATTCTCCGATTACCGCAACATCGGCGGCATCCAAGTTCCGTTCCACGTCCAGAAGTTCATCAACAACAGCCTCGCGCTCGATCTTCAGATTCAATCAGCGGTTTTGAATTCCGGCCTCTCAGCCAGTTCATTCTCTTTGTAGGGGCGGGGCTTGCCCCGCCCGTGTACCGCCGGGCTCTTGTGGTGAGCGAAGTCGAACCATAAGCCCGGCATGTCAGTCCTCAGGAGCCATGGCATGACCAGTGCAATCCGCCAGATTGTCATTCCGAGCATAGCGCGCTCTCTGCGTCCCGGATGGGCTTGCGGGACGAGAAATCTGCTTGTGCACACTAAACGCCAAAATCCTTCCAGGAGCCATCGCATGACCCGTGCAACCCGCCAGATTGTCATTTCGAGCGTAGCGAGAAATCTGCTTTTGATCTCGATGCTTTCGCTTGTGGCCAGCGGTGTCGCCTCCGCCCAGGTGCCCACGGGCACGCCGCCCTTCGGCTCCTTCGGCGGCGGTCCGGACGTCATCAATCTCGCCAATCTCAACGCCCACCTCACCATTCCCGTTCTCCACAAACCCGGCAGGGGATTGAATTTCAACTTTGATCTCAATTATGACTCGTCAGTTTGGATTCCGGTGACTTCGAGCGGGACAACATCTTGGCAACCCGCAGCCGCGTGGGGCTTTAGCAGTTCGGCTTTCAAGATTGGAAATATCACCAATTCCGTAACCATTTCGCAGACTACCTGTCTTGATCAACATCATCTTCCGCATACGGAAACGACCTGGCATTATAGTAATTGGGCCTATACCGATGCCTTCGGCACTCGCCATCAGTTCGGGGGTACGTCAACGCACGAGGACGGCTGTCATATCGGTTCAGGTGGCTTCACAGAAACCGCTTTGGACGGATCCGGTTTTAGCTTGACAACAAACGGGGCCGGGGGGTCTCTCTACGGAACGGACGGCAGTCTAATAAGCGCGCCCATAAATAACCCTGCGGCGTCAGGCAGCGCGACAGATCGGAACGGCAACCAAATTAGTTACACCAGCGCGACTGGAGTCTTTACCGACACACTCGGTACAAAAGCACTGACCGTAGCAGGATCCGCCCCGAATCCCGTCACCTACTCCTATCTGGCACCTTCGGGAGCGCCTGCCACATTCACCGTAAGATTTACGGCGTTGACGGTCCAAACAAAGTTCGGTTGCACAAGTCCAGCCATTGGCGAATATGGCCCGACCAGTCAAAATCTTGTCAGCGAAATCGATCTTCCGGATGGCGCAAAGTATTCCTTCACTTATGAGGGTACGCCCGGCGTCAGCGGCAACGTAACCGGCCGCCTTGCCTCCGTAACCTTTCCCACCGGTGGCTCCATCTCTTATGCCTACACCGGCGGCAACAATGGCATCAATTGCAGTGATGGAACCACGCCCATCCTAACCCGCACAGTTACGCCAGGCGGAGCTTGGACCTATGCGCGCACTGGAACCGCTCCAGCCACAACGACCACGATCACCGACCCCCTGAGCAATGACTCGGTGATCCAATTCCAGGGAATCTATGAAACCCAGCGAGACGTCTATCAGGGTTCTCCGCCTGGCACTCTTCTCGGCACGACATATACCTGTTACAACGCGGCCACATCACCGTGCAATTCCACCGCGATCACTTTGCCGATCAATTCGCGCGCCGTAATTACGTCGCTGCCAAGCGCAGGCTCCACCACACTCCAGTCAAAATCGGTAGCCCTTTACAACGGCGTGGGTGGGTCAACAGAGATTGACACCTATGCTTTCGGTTCCGGCGCGCCCCCGACAACGCCCAGTTCGAAAACCCTCATAACCTACGCGTCCCTCGGCAACATCACCGCATTTAGCCAGACCGTCACAGTTCAAGACGGCAGCGGGCAAACGTTGTCGAAAGTAAACTATAATTATGACGAAACCACGCCCGTAGCCGCCCCGACAGGAACTTCCCAGCTCACCAGCGTATCCGGCTCGCGCGGCAATTTAACCTCGGTCCAGCGTTGCAGTGTAATTCCTTCTTGCACTAGCAACCTCAAGACCACCATGACCTACGACACCGCAGGTCAACTCCAAACGCTCAAAGATCCGAAGTTAAATCAGACCAACTTCAGTTACACCGACAACTTCTACACGGATAACAGCTCGGATCCCGTGAAGCCGAAGGCTTACAGCTCGACCGCTCCCACTGACGCATTCGTGACAAAAGTCACGCCTCCGCTCATCGGAGCCGCGAACTTTGGTTATTACATTTATTCAGGCCAGTTGGCCACGTCTACGGATCAAAATAGCAACGATGCCTACACCCATTTTCAGGACTCCCTGAGTCGACTCACCAGCGCTTTCGGCCCGCTCTCTCCGGGCGGTAATCGGCCATGGACGCTCAACGTTTACGCCTCGACCGACACGCAAGCCGATACTTATCTCGGAATCACGGACACAACGGCTTCTGCCTCGTGCAGCAGTTGCCGCCATGATCAAGCGTTGCTCGACGGTTTGGGGCGGCCCATCACCCAATCGTTGATCAACGACCCGGAGGGAGCAACCAGTGTCACGACGGCCTATGACCAGCTCGGCCGCGTAAAAAATTCCTCCCATCCCGCCCGCAGCACCTCCAGCACCACCGACGGCATCGAAACTCCTACTTATGACGCTGTTGGCCGCACCATCAAGATGACCCATCCGGACGGCACCTTTTCGCAGACGCTTTATGGCGCAGCCGTCAGCGGCACGGGCGTGAGGACCACTCAACTGTGCTCTTCGGCCACCTACGGCTTGGGATTCCCGGTCCTCGCCATCGACGAGGCCGGAAAGAAACGCGAAGTCTGGACCGACGGTTTGGGACGGACCATCGAAGTCGACGAACCCGATTCCACCGGGGCCCTCAACTCTGCAACTTGCTCCACGTTCGACTCACTCGGCAATCTTCTGACTATCGTTCATGGCAGCCAAACGCATACCTACGCTTACGATACGCTGTCCCGCGTTAACTCGGTCACCATACCCGAGCTTGCAAATTCTTCCGGCAGCAATTGCGCGGTGACCTACACCTACGACAACAACAGCAACGTTCTCACGCAAACCGCCCCCGCCCCTAACCAAACCACCTGCACCAGCACGGTCACCATCACTCTCTCTTATGACGCGCTGAATCGGGTCACCGGAAAAACTTACTCAGACGGCTCGCCTGCTGTGAAGTACGGCTACGATGGCGTCGCACTGACCGGATGCACTACGACTCCTCCCACGCTCGCGGATTCCAATCCAAAGGGGCAAAGGACCTCCATGTGCGATTCCAGCGGCGCCACCTCTTGGGCCCACGACGCCACCGGAAAGATCCTCACCGAGATGCGCAACATCCTGGGAGTAACAAAAACCATTTCGTACGTTTACAACTTGGATGGCTCGATCGCCACCACTACATACCCGAGCGGCAAGGTGGTTACCTACACCGTCAGCAACGCCCAGCGCCTTACTGCTGCAAATGACGTGGCCAACAGCGTTCAGTTCGCCATCACCGCTAGCTACGCGCCTCCCGGCGTACTCCAGGGAATGATCTCGGGGAAGATTAGCGGCGGCTTCGGCGGCGTCACGGAATCACATACCTACAACAAGAGCCTCGAATACACCAGCACCCAGGCCACCTCTTCCGCAGGCACAGCGCTGAATCTCACGCTAAACTATAATCTGCCGGGAGGCGACAACAGCACCGTGACCAGCATCACCAATAACGTGGACAACGGCCGCACGCAATCGTTTGCCTACGATCCGCTGAATCGTATTCTCTCAGCATCCAGCGGTGCCACGTCCGGCGTGGATTGCTGGGGACAGAATTTTGGCCCGGATGGCCAATCCGCTGACGACTCTGTGGCCAACATGACAAAAATCAATTCGGGAACGCAAACCGCACCGCCTTGCCCGTTCGGCCTCTTTAATGCCACCGTAGACGCGAATAACCACATCAACACAGATTCGACCTACGCATACGATGCCCTCGGCAATATGACCAAGGACGGCAGCGGCACAGGTTATCTCTATACCTTCGACGACGAAGGCCGCCTGACGCTCGCCAGCGGCATGACCGGCGGGCCCTACTGCTATGTCTACGACGGCAACGGCCTGCGCGTCGCCAAAAAGTCCGGCGCCACAACCTGCGCTTCAGGAACGGTCACAAAACTCTACTGGCGCTCCATTGCAGGCGACTCCCTCGCAGAAACCGATTCCTCCGGCAGCACCACCAACGCCGCCTACAACGAGTATGTTTTCTTCACTGGTCGCCGCATTGCCTCCCGTAACGGCACCGGCGGCGTCTTCTACTACTTCGCCGACGCACTCGGCTCCACCCGCACCATCACCGATGCCAGCGGAAAGCTCTGCTACGACGCGGACTTCTCTCCCTACGGCCAGGAAATGTCGCACAGCGGAACACTCCAAACCACCGCCTGCCCGCCAAACTACAAATTCACGGGCTACGAGCGCGACCCGGAAACCGGCCTCGATTACGCCTTCGCGCGTTATTATTCCTCGCGCCTCGGCCGCTTCCTCTCCACCGACCCCCTCGCCGGTGCATCCGGCCCGCAATCCCTCAACGCCTACGCCTACACCAACAACAACCCCACCAACCTCATCGACCCCCTCGGTTTGAAGTGCGTGCAGCTGGACGATAAATCGTGGGCCGACGACGGCACAGATCCACCTTGTGACAAACCAGGGGTATTTGATCCCCAGGAATTTTCGTTTAACGGTGACGACGAACCATGGTGGTGCGGTGGTTTTGGATGCGGTTCTGTTTGGCAGCGCTACTGGCTAAACCTTTCCCGGCGGCACACCCATTTCGGCAGCAATAGCGGCGGCGGTGGCGGCAATAGCAGCGCCTCGCAAACGAAGCTTCCAAAATGTAGCAGTTTAGGAGCAGTAGGAGTACTAGCTGCTGGGATCAGTGATGCTTCTCAGTTGACAGGAACTGGTTACATACTCGGGCTTAACGGAAACGCTCTTAAGGCCGTCGGTCTGGGAGTAGATTCTGCGGGGTCTGTCGCCCTGGTATCAGATCCCAGTGGAAATGTTGGGATCGCAAAAACCCTGTCAGTGACACCATCGGTGGGCAAGCGCTCATATGCTGGCGGCCTAATAATCGGTGCCTCCACATTTTCTTCTCTCTCGGGATACAGCTCATACAGTAAGGTTAATTTCACCGCTACAGGTGGAGCAGGCCTAGCAACTGGTTTTACAATGACTTCAAATTCGTCCGGTATCAGCACAACAGCTTTCGTAGGTTTTAGTGGCCCTGGTGTCAGCGCTGGTGGAAATGGGTTGAGTGTTACGAACAATGTACAAGCATTCTGTAAACAATGAACTCATGATAGGGTCGCGATCAGGTTGGCTCACAATGAGAATTATGGAAGCAGTCGTATTTTTGTTTTTAATCGTACTGATTCCACCTATGTTTCTTCATCCTGCCATCTTCCACACTGAAGGCAGAGATTTCCTTTTCCTAAGCATCTTCGGGGCATTGATGTTGGGTGCATTTGGGCATGCTCACCAAAACGTGTATGGCTTTGCTGAAGATGGAGGAATTCGCTACAAAAGATATTTCAAGTGGAAATCCGTCAACTGGGATGAGATTGAGAGTATAAGTAGGCGGCCGATGGGAACGATTCGTGTTGATGTGGGGCGATACAAGTTTTTCAATCGGCGTCTCCTATTCATGCGAGATATCGTCCTGTTTGGGGAGCAACGTAAATTCGTCAGTTTCGACAATCTGAGAAGTGCATGGATTCGAGCCCAGCAGCTTCGAGCAGGACCTTTGGCCTGACCCCGTTTTATGTACCAGTGCTTATGAGAGTCGGTTGGTGATTTGATCGGTCCCCTTTTTCTGTATCACCCCGAGAGTGAGTCTCCGGCAATTTGGGGGCTTGTGCGTTCGCGGTTAGCCGCGAACGCACAAGCGAATTCGTTCGGTGTCCTCTCTCCGAGAGATCTGTGAGGACGACTCTCATTGTATTCCTGTCGCCAAGTCTCGATCAGTTGTTTTGCCTCCGTGAACGTCGTGAACCAGTGCGCGTCCAGGCACTCCGCCCGCAGCGTTCCGTTGAAAGATTCCACGTACGCATTGTCGGTCGGCTTCCCTGGGCGCGAGAAGTCGATCTGCACGCCAACCTGATATGCCCACAAATCCATCGCTTGGCTGGTGAACTCCGTACCGTTGTCGCAGAAAAGCACTTTCGGCGCTCCACGCTGCGAGCGAATACGGCTCAGTATGCGTGCTACGTCTTCTCCCTTCAAGCTCTGTCCTAGTTCAATCGCCAGACTTTCTCGTGTGAAAATATCGACCACCGTCAATGCACGAAACCTTCGTCCGTCCGCCAACTGATCAGAGACGAAATCTAAACCCCAAACCTGATTCGGTTCGGTCGGCTTGCAGCGATCCCGCCGATTGGTCGCAGCACATCGCCTGCGCCTCGGCTTATAGCGCAGTGTCAGGCCCTCTTCTTGATACAGCCGGTACACCAGCTTCTTCCCTACGTTCCAGCCCTCGCGCTTCAGCAGCACCCGGATCTTGCGGTATCCGTAGCCAATTCGGGCTTGGGCAATCTCCCGAATCCGGAGCCGAAGGGCGCTCCTTGGCTCCCGTGTGCTCTGGTAGCGAAGAGTCGACTCGGCGACCTGGGCAGTGCGGCACGCCCGGCGCTGACTCACTCGATACGCGCCGCACAGGTAGTGCACCACTGGGCGGCGGCGCGAGGGCTTTACAATTTTTTTGCGAGCACATCCTGCAGCATGGCCTTGTCCAGACTCAGTTCGGCTACCAACTTCTTCAGCTTCCCGTTTTCCTCTTGAAGCTGCTTCAGCTGCCGGACCTGATCGATCTCCAAGCCCACGTACTGCTTCTTCCAGCGGTAGAAGGTCTGCTCGGTGATCCCCACCCGCCGGCACACCTCCACCACCGGCACACCCACCTCGGCCTGCTTCAGAACCGCAACCATCTGCTCTACTGAAAAGCGCTTCCTCTTCACGGCTAATCTCCCTTCCTAGGGCCTAGATTTTGCCGGAAACTAACTCTCAATGTGCATCAGAAATTGGGGTGCCGGTCAAGTCGCGCTCACCTACCAAACCGGCGGCGCGGGTCGCCCGCTTTCCGCCGTGGGCTCGTTCACCTTTGCCACCAATGCCCACTACACCCCTGCAGGCGCACTTTGCTCCATGCAAAATAATTGGGGCTCCATTTTCACTACCAACGCCACTTTCAACAATCGGCTCCAACCCGTCCGCATGCAGACCGATGCGGAATCCACCCCGCCTAGCGGAACGCCCTGCGCATTGCTCGGCACCACCGGCAACCAGCTCGATCTCTCCTACAGTTTCACTGACGCGAGCGGCCACAACAACGGCAACGTCACGCGCATCACCAATAATTCCGATGCTGATAGAACGCAGAATTTCACCTATGACTCGCTAAACCGCGTCGCCACCGCGCAAACTGCCGGGACCAACCAACCGGCTTTTTCAGGCGATACCGACTACCTGCAAGAATGTTGGGGCGAGCAATTCGGCTACGATCCCTGGGGAAACCTCACTACCATCAGCGCCGTCTCTACCGCTTACACCGGCTGTACCCAGGAATCGCTCAATCTCACAGGGCAAATCGGTACGAACAACCGCATTACCGGCACCGGCTATGTCTACGATTCCGCCGGCAACATGATCTCCGCTCCGCCCACCGGCACCAGCTACACCTATGACGCGGAAAACCATCTTCTCACCGCCGGTGGCGTCACTTATACTTACGACGGCGACGGCAAGCGCGTGAAGAAATCCAACGGCACGCTTTACTGGTATGGCGCCGGCAGCGACGCTGTGATGGAAACCGACCTCAACAACGCCATGCAATTCGCTTACTTCTTTTTCAACGGCAAACGCATCGCCCGCATTTCCCCATCCAATGAGGTCAATTGGTTCTTCGCCGATCACCTGGGAACCTCTCGTGTCGTTTGGACTCTTGCGGGTAAGGATGAATCCGACTTCTACCCCTTCGGCGGCGAGCGCGTC
>JBGOTL010000140.1:0-8694 GCA_041476465.1 Candidatus Acidiferrum sp.
ACGCGCATTGTGCACGCCATTCCCACCGGACAAATAGCGATTCCAGCCAGCGGGGCCACCACGCTGCAAAATATTTTTGGCGCCATGGCCGTGGATCCACAGACGAATCTTGTCCTCATTGCCAATGCCGGAAGCAACACGCTCACGTTCCTGAATATGGGCGCTCGGCAGCCGGTGCAGATCAGCCATATCCAGCCGATCCTGGCATCCTACGCGGTTCCCAATTCGTTCCTGGCGCAGGCCACACTAAGCACCAATTCGACGCCCCCGCCGCCAGCCCTCCCTGCCAACAGCTTCCGAATTCTGGGGAGAGGTTTTTCGGGCACGAGCTTAAAGGTTCGCCTGGACCAGATGCCCATCACCACACCGGGCTTGGTTAGTTTTATCAGTGACAACGAAATCGATTTCTCGGTTCCGGCTACGCCGGAGTTTCCTGGCGGGCCATCGCAGCAGGCTCCCCGCGTTTTTGCGCTGGACGTCGTCAATGATCTGGGAAATTCCAACGTGACGGACTTTACGTTGATCGCCTCGGTGGACTTAACGGCGAACTGCAATACCACCAATCCGCAGCCTGCGCCGTCAGCTGTGGCGATTGATGAGCAGCGTGATATCGCGTTTGTGGCCAACCCTGGGTGCGCGGTCGCTGGCATGAACGGCACCACGGCCATCACCAATGCCGGCACCGTCTCGATCGTTGACCTCAATCCCACAAGCGCGAGCTATGGTCAGGTGCTGAAAACATTTGCGGCGGGCGTGGCGCCCACGGGCGTTGCGTTGATTCCAAGGCTTGGCTACGCGGCGGTGACCAACAATGGCTCAGCCACGGTTAGCGTCTTTGACTATAACAATCTCGCGAGCCCGGTCAAGATCGCGGATGTGACCGTTGGCACGGCTCCATCGGGTGTGGCTATCGATCAGGACACAGGCATTATCTTCGTCGCGAACACTGGCTCCAATACCGTGTCCACGATCGATCTGACGGTTTTGCAAGAAAGCACGCCGGGTAAGCTGACTCCAAAAACCGTGGCGGTCGATGCGGAGCCCATGGCCGTGGCCATCGACCCGGCCCGCAAGATTGCGGTGGTGACGGCTCTGCAATTCGGCGGGATCGGCTCGCCAACCGCCGGCGTCCTCAATGTGATAAATTTTAGCGGAGCCACGCCAGTCAAGAGCAGTACCCAGTCACTTTCCTTTCTGACTGCGATTCCGACGGGTATCGCTTTCGATCCGGCCGTCAAACCCGCGGTGTTTTACGTGACGTCTTCGTTCGCCAATTTCGTCTACTCCTTCAATCCAGATTCCGGATCGGCGCCGCCGTTCCCCGTCGGCATTAATCCGACCTCCATCGCTTACAACCCCAACACCGGTGCGCTGATCACCGTGAATTCCAGAAGCAATACCATTTCCGTGGTCGACACGCAGACTTTCCGGACGCGGGCCACGCTGGCGATTGGCAGCCAGTCGCAATTTGCGGCGGCCGTTCATTCGCGGACAAACCTCGCGGTGATTGCCGACCAGCAGTTCAACCGCTTGCTGTTGCTGCCGCTGCCGAAATAGCATGCCATCTGGCTCAAATCGCTTTACGATTGCGGGAAACCGACACGCTCGGCTATACTTTCACGTTTGTACAATACCCGCGGAGCCTGCTGGTGGCAGGTGAGAGGCTTTCTGCCAATTCTGATTGGCAAAGATGGGCCGCATTGTGGCCGATCAAACTGTTGACCGCTCTGCGGTCATGAATAATAAGGAGAATAAAGTGAATTCGAGAACCATCATTTGTACGGCTGCCCTGGCCACTGCGTGCCTTCTGAGCACCGCAGCCGTCCGCGCGCAGGGGACCTCCGCGGCTGGAGCCGCCACAACCGGCGCCAAGATTGGCGTGATCAACGTGCGTCAGGCCATCGTGAGCACCGCAGAAGGCAAGCAGGCCTCGGCGGAACTCCAGTCGCAGTTTGCCGCGCGCCAGAGCGAACTCGAAACCTTGAACAAACAGGTTAATGAAGTGCGGCAGCGCCTGGCGGCAGGCGAAGGCAAGCTCAACCAGGAAGAGCAATTGCGCCTGCAGCGTGAAGGCGAAGTGAACGCCCGGCGGCTCGAGCGCAAGCAGACTGAATACCAGGAAGATGTGAACGCCACGCAGGGCGACGTGATCGACCGCATCGGCCGCAAGATGGTGGACGTGCTGGACCGCTACGCGCGCGAAAATGGCTACGTGGCGATTTTCGATTCCTCGGCGCAGAATGCGCCGATTATCTACGCCTCCACGAACATCGACGTGACCCAGGACATCGTGCGCCTCTACGATCAGGCCTATCCGATCAAGAGCAGCGCTGCACCAGCGAAGCCCGCTGCAAAGCCGGCCGCCGCCCAGACGCCTGCCGCGAAGCCCGCCGGCTCTCAACCGCCCGCCGCGAAGCCCGAATAGTAATCGGCTCGCGCTCCCATCATGCAGGAGCGCGGACGAAAGCCTGCTCTACGGAAAAGCCCTGTCCGCCGCGGCGGGCAGGGCTTTTTGTGGCCGGGTAGCAATACACCACGATCGGGGAGATATTTTGTTTTCTCGAAGCGATCGTGCATTGGACTTGCCCTTCCTTCGGTTGTTCCATGGCAGGTTGCCTCTAAAAACACGCGATGGCATCAGGCTTCCGGAACAATCCGGATTAGCGGTATCATCGCCTCAAGGACCCCTTTCCGCCAAGAGGAGGCATCACCATGAATAGAACAAACACACACAAGCCGGTTATTTTTATTTTGCTGACGCTGATCACCGTCATGGGTTTTAGCGGCGCCTCGGCGATGGCGGGGACGCCGGCCCCGCAGGCCGCGTACGTGGGTCCGGGACGCTACGAAATCGAAAATGTGGCCACCGGCAAGGTTTTGGACTTGAATCGCCAGGACCAGCGCGCGGTGGTGCAGTGGTCGAGAGCCCACGCGCGGAGTCAACAGTGGGATATCGAGGACGCCGGGAACGGATACGTCACCATCAAATCCGCGGCGACCGGACTGGTTATGGATATTGATGGCGGGCGTGCGCGGGATCGCGCGCGGGTAATCACTTCGCAAGCCGCAGGCAGCGAAAGCCAACTCTGGAAAATCGAAGGCAGCGGGAGTGAGGTAAGGTTCACCTCGCGGCTCGGCATAGCACTGGATTTGCCGCATGGCGCGCGCGAGGATGGCGTGGAGTATCAAACCTGGAGCGCGGCCGACCAGGACAATCAAAGATTCCGCCTGGTGCGCATCAGCGGACTGGTTCCCGCAAACCCGAACACCTATGGCGCGGAGAGCAACGTCAGCGAAGAAAAACGCGCTTATGACCGGGGCTACCATTCTGGCGCCGAAGACTTCAAGGGGCGCCTGCGCCGCACCTATGCCCGCCACCGGGGTCATTACAACTCGCAATGGGAAGAGGCCTTCATCGAGGGCTACTACGACGGCTACGACGCCGCGCGGCCCGATACCAACGTGATGCGCTCGGAAGAAAAGGAATCCTACGATAACGCCTACCGGCTGGGACAAAAGGATTACCGCGAGGGTAAAGAGCCCAGCTATATGCGTTACGCGGATCGTTTCGATGCGCGGTTTGAGCCGTTTTTCCGCAGGGGCTACGCCGACGGCTACTACTCGGCCCGTTAACCGGAAGCAGCTCGCAAAGGAGCAAAGCAAAAGACGACTAGAGAACCACCTCGGTTTGAAGAATGCGACCACCCACCCCCGGGGGCAATTTGCATGATTATCAAAAGAAACGAGTTGCGAAAAAAGCAATTCGTATCGATATGAAAACAAAGGAGGGACAAACAAGGTTGCAAGTTGAATGTCGACCGTAGAGAGCCGAACGTCAACCGTTGAACGCTGAAACTTAGTCGTTGAAGGGGGTACCCCACCCCCGGGTGTCCTGCGCAAAGAGTGCGGAACCGCATGAAAATAATGGAGTTGAGTTTTTGGGAGATGCAAAAGAGTGCGCAAGAATGTCAAAGGAAGGGAGTTAGTGGAGAAAAAGAAGTGGATAGGATTCCCCGCCGTCTTGAAGGGAGCGACGTCGGAGAGCATAAAGCATGATAGCACGGAACAGATAGCATGTCAAGAAGTTTATCATATTGGTATCATTCGAATGAGATGTGGAAAAGCGGTCGGAACGCGAGTCAAGCTCTCTACTCATGCTGGGCATGATCGGGGTACCAGACGGGTGGTGTTCTAATTGTGTGTTGCTGGTTTAGAGGTCGTCTTGGGATAGGTGACTTCCCCGTCCGTCAGGGTCATAAGCAATATCCCTTTCCTCTTGACCCATTGAAACGGGATGTTCTTACGGTAGCGCTGTGGATAAGGGTCGGGATACTCCTGAAGCCACTTGTTGAAGAATTCCTTCATCGAGCTTCCATGAGCGTAGCGTAGGTCGACGTGCCCCAGATTATTCCTGTGGTCGAAAAATAGGTGCCCAACTTCCATGTCTCCGCGCAACTTTTTCTTGCCTGTAACCTTGTGATACTGATACTCGTAACTTCCGCCATCGAGCGCCGACTTCACCTCATATTGCGATAGGTCGATGCCGGCCGCCAGCTTCTTCCCTAAATCCCTCACGAGGATGGAGGCAAAAACTTCTCAGTCGGAGGACATCGCTGCCCCAGGAGGGTGCACTGCGCGAGCCTTATAGAGCCGCAGCTTACCTTGGAGCGGCCCGTACATATAGGCGTGGAAAAACATTAACGCCTTCTCGAATCTTCATCTTAGTTCAGTAGACAACCCACCCTGCGGCTCTGAAATGCCTCCTCTTGGTAGTTCTCGCATGCTGCGGCGTTAAGTTCCTCGAACGCGAGGCCTTTGCTATCGCAGTAGTGACGTAGGTCAGCTAGAATCTCCGAGATCGCCGGAGCATCTGAACCACGCGTTAGAAGTTTTGCGTGGCACTTTACGACGCGACCGATACGCGCTGTGCGATCCATGCGCGCACGCACTTCCTCTACTATCCAATCTGATTCTGGGATGAGTCCAGCACGAGCTTCAAGGATGAGTGCCGCACGGCGTGTGTTGTTCGACAGTTTCTTGCTAGGCATTGGGTTCTTTTCCTTCCGATTCGGACGGTACCGTTCTTCGACCTTATTCTTCGCACTAGACTCTAGTCAGCCACGAAATGTGAACCATTACCGTCTCCTTCTTCTTAAATTGAAGCCTGCTCGACAGCGGGTTCTGGAAGATCTCATGAAATGGTGATTCCTGGAAGTTCTTCACGACGAAAAGAAAGAAGCGGTCCCTCAAAGCCTTGGCGAGCTCGTGTTCCTTGGGCGTCAGGGACAAACTCCCCATTCGTTCTTTCAAACCTTTAACCTCAACAGCTAGAAAATCCTTGTGTGCCTCCTTACGAAGACGGAAGTCATACCCGCATCCGAGCCGTGTTGTGTTCTCCGCTGCATAGCCTTCGAATTCAGGAAGACTATGATGAACGGCCTGAAAATACTGCTCTGCGGCAAGACCTGTAATTAGCCTTTTGGCGAAGTGGGACTCGCCCTCGTCTAGCTCTTCCTTCGCCTGAATCTCGCTCCAAACGTTTTCATCATATCCGGCAAAGGATTTGATTAAACCGGTGAATGATTCGATGTCCAGGTGTTTGTATTCCTCGCACACTTTCAGGCAGTAGCCACGAATCTGACGCTTATGCCAGCCCTTGCGGCGATTCGGAAACAAAGGGTCGAATTCATCGCGGTAGTTCTTTATGGATGCAGGCTTTGATCCCAGAGCGTACCCGATAGCATTGAACGCTTCGACGAAGCTTCCAAAGCCGAGTTTCCGCAAACCAAGCGAATCGTACTTCGAGAGATACAAGCCAACCAATATGAGCTTCTCTCTCGTTGCGATTCGCTGCGAGCTCAAGACCATATATTCAGTGTTCTTAGTTTCGGTTTGACTTCGGCAGAGTCGCGGCTGGGCAGCGGTGTCCGTGCCAGAAGCAGCCGTCGACGAATATGGCAATTCTCTTGCCAGGTAGAACAATATCAGGGCAGCCGGGCAATTTCTCGCAATTTCGTTGTTGGCGATAACCGAAGGATCGGACGACTCGGCTGACAATCTGCTCCGGCATTGTGTTCCGAGACTTCACTCTCCGCATAATGCTGCTACGCTCAGCTGCGGAAAACGTGTCCATGTTTTCTGGAAGTTTAGTCTACTCAGATGCGCAGTTCAATCTCTACTTTCGGGGCGGGCAGGGTGACAGACGGGACGAGGAAGTGTCGACTGCGGGGATAGTCAAATCTGCGGTGGTCGCAGACTCGGTCATAGCTGACGGCGAGAAGTTGACCTACCCGCATTTCGTTCGCGACGACGGGTTCTGAGTCCAGTTGGCCGAAGACGATTTCCTGCTCATCGTCGCTCTTGCCGACGAGGAGCCACATCCATTCACTCTCTCTTGAGTGTTCGTTGGTGGCCTCGATTTTCACGTGGTCGCCCTTTTGGTAGATGCCCATCGAATGCTCTCCTCACATTCTACAACTACAATCGAGGGCAATTGAAGCGCCAGAGTTTCGTGGGCACGGCCGTGCGATTTGGCCCTTCGCCCTACTTATTAAACCGAGCGAATGTCTGCCGAGTGTGGGCTTGGGTGGTGTCGGTCATAAATGCACAGCGGGGATTATAACTGGTTCGGCGGGGCAAATCTTTCTTTGAGAAGAATCTCCGCACGCCCCGACCTGGTGGCGTCCCGGTAGAAATCACGTGGGATGCAAACAACGCAGATGCGGAGGAGTGGGGTACAAAGACGGAGAGGGAGCGGAGCCCTTCGGCTTCGCTCAGGGTAAACAAGCTCCGTCCCGACAAACCCGAAGGGCCGGCAAGATGCCGGGACGCAAAAAGCGCGGAAGACCCGCCACTACAATGACGAAATTAATTGACCGCGAAGGGGTCAGTCGTGATAACGCTGCTCACCGGCGGGGATGGGAATGAGCAAACGGTTTTGCAGCGTAAGGGGCGCATAAGAAAAGGTAGTATATCGCGAAGCGGGGAAAGGAAACGTTACGCGAAGGTAGGCGGCTGGGTGTGCTTGCTGAGCTTTAAACGCTCGAAAGACTCTCTGGCGGCATCGCCGGGCGTATCTTGCTTTTGCCTTGTTTCGAGAATATACTCTTCTTTCGCTCTGAAGCGGGTCGCACGGATAAGTGGGCGCGAGCCCACTTTTTTGTTGCCGCCGGTTGCAGTGCACCTTGGACCGGCTTAGGCCGGGGAGTCTCTGCTTGGATCTGGGAAAAGTGCGTGAAGCCGCCGAGCGGGTCGCCCGTTCGGAAGGCCTGGAAATCGCTGACGTCGAATGGTTAGTCGGCAAACAGCGCATCCTGCGGGTGTACATCGACCGCCCTCCTCAAGCCACGGGAAGCGTTGCCGAAGCGGCGGCTGGCGAGGGGTTTGGCGGGGGAGATGCACCGGCAGGCAGCAGCCCTTACGCCAAGATTAGCCATTCCGATTGCGAACGCGTCAGCCAGCAATTGAGCGTAATCCTCGATGTCGAGGAGCTGATCACCGGGCCCAGTTATGTTCTGGAAGTCAGCTCGCCGGGGATGGACCGGGCGCTGAAAAAGGCCGCGGATTTTGAGCGGTTCAAGGGCCGGCTGGCGAAGATCGTGACCACGGAAGCGATCGGCGGGACGAAGTTCTTTGAAGGGCGGCTGGCGGGATTTGTGGACGGCAGGATTCGTCTGGAACTGCAGAGCAAGGACGCGCGGGTAATGGAAGTGCCGCTCGCGGCGATTCGCAAGGCGAACCTGGTGGTGGAATTTTGAGTTTGCAATATTCACAACGGAGCTGGGGTTAGGAAAGCTTAGGAACGCGAAATGGCGAATCTGCTTTATCAACAAATTGAAATGCTCAGCCGCGAGAAGCACATTGAGCCGGAAGTGGTGATCGCGGCGATTGAAGACGCCATGGTGGTGGCGGCGCGCAAGTATTACAAGACGGAAGAGGATCTTCGCGCAAAGTTTAATCAGGAATCCGGCCAGGTGGACGTGTATTCGGTGTACACAGTCGTGGAAGAAGTGACCGACCCGAAAAAGGAACTTACGCTGGCGGAAGCGCAGAAGAAGAATCCCGCCGCGGAGATTGGCACGGAAATTGTGACCGTCAAGCCCACGGATGTTCTGGGGCGCATCGCGGCGCAGACGGCCAAGCAAGTGATTTTGCAGAAGGTGCGCGAAGCCGAGCGCGACACGATTTTCAACGAGTACCACGGCCGCGTCGGCGAGCTGGTCACGGTGATTGTGAAGCGCGCCGAGGGCCCGGACCTGATCGTGGATATGGGACGCACGGAAGCGCGTTTGCCGAAGCGCGAGCAGTCCAAACTGGAAACCTACAACATTGGCGAGCGCATCCGGGTGGTGATCAAGATGGTGGACCGCGCGGCGAAGGGGCCGCAGGTGATCGTTTCGCGGGCTGATGCCAGCCTGGTGCAGCGTCTATTTGAAATGGAAGTGCCGGAAATTTACGACGGCACGGTGCAGATTCGCTTTGCCGCGCGCGAGGCCGGCGAACGGACGAAAGTCGCGGTGATGAGCCGCGACAAGGATGTGGATCCCGTGGGAGCTTGCGTGGGCATGAAGGGCATGCGGGTGCAATCGATCATTCGCGAGCTGCGCGGCGAGAAGATCGACATCATCCCGTATTCGGAAGACACGGTCCAATTCGCGCAGAAGGCTCTTTCTCCCGCCAAGGTGACGCGCGTTC
>JBGOTL010000141.1:0-8638 GCA_041476465.1 Candidatus Acidiferrum sp.
GCGAAGCGCTCGACCGGCTGCTCTCCGGACGCACAGCGCTGGTGATTGCGCATCGCCTCAGCACCATTCAACACGCGGACCGCATCTTGGTGTTCCACAAGGGCCGCCTGCGGGAACAGGGCGCGCACCAGGCGCTCCTTGCGCAGCGTGGCATCTATTACCGGCTTTATCAGCTTCAGTACCGGGAGCAAGAGCTTCATTTGCCTGTTGGCGGGGCGTCCGCCTTGTCCGCACCGCTTCCCGCGAGCGATTAGGCTTTCTCGCTAAACGCATGCCTCCGATCCCACTGCTCATCTCCGCCGGCGAAGCTTCTGGAGACATGTATGCCGCGCGGCTCGCGAGGGCGCTGAAGCAGCGCGTGGACGTGGAATTATTTGGCATGGGTGGGCCAAACATGCGCGCGGCGGGCGTGGATATTGTCGCGGACTACTCGGAAGTATCCGTCGTGGGCATCACGGAAATTCTCAGCCACCTGCCTTCCCTGGTGCGGGCCATGAGACGTCTGGTTTCCGAAGCGGAGCGCCGCAAGCCGCAACTGGCGATCCTGACGGATTTTCCCGGCTTTCATCTGCGGCTCGCTCGCAAGCTGCGGCCGCTGGGCATCAGGAATGTCTATTACATTTGCCCGCAATTCTGGGCGTGGCGGCCGTGGCGCGCGAAGATTGTGCGGCGGCGTTTTGCCAAAGCGCTGTGCATCTTTCCATTCGAGGAAAAGTTCTATTCCGGTGCCGGAGTGCCCACGGAATTCATCGGCCATCCACTGGTGGGCGCCGTCCATGCTTCGCAGGGCCGCGCGGCATTTTGCCAGGAGCAAGGCCTTGATCCATCGCAAGCCGTGGTAACCGTGTTACCCGGCAGCCGCTCGGCGGAACTGAGGCAGCACCTGCCGGTCATCCGCGAGGCGTGCGAACGAATCGCGCGGGAAATCAAAACGCAATTTGTGATAGCGGCTGCGCATGAAAAAGACGCGGTCATGCTGCGCGAAGGCTGGCCGGCGCAGCTCACGGTGCGCGTCGTCGAAGGCCGGACCTACAACGCTCTGGCTGCGGCGGATGCCGCCATCGTCTCCAGCGGCACGGCCACCGTCGAAGCCGCGCTGCTGGATGCGCCAATGGTTGTCGTCTATCGCGTCACCGCTCTGACCGCCCTCCTCGCCAAGCCTCTGGTGCGCACACCCTTCTTCAGCATGGTGAATCTGATAGCCGGGAGGCAAGTGGTGCCGGAGCTGATCCAGAGCGACTTTACGCCGGAGCGCGTGGCCAGCGAAATTCTCAGCCTGCTCCGCGACCCTGGGGCGCGCGCAAAAGTTCGCGAGGGCCTGGCCGAAGTCCGGCAGCGCCTGGGGCCAGCAGGCGCCGTCGAGCGCGCCGCCGACGCCGTTGCTGAGCTACTCCGCAAAGACCCTGGCAACGCTTTGTGAGGTGTTTGCTATCCTATATAGGTATCCTGAGCTGACCGCCCGCGAAAGAGGTTCGATGATCGTTAGCCGAAGAGTTCCTGGTGCGCTGCTGCCTCTCTTTTTGATCGTGCTTGCCTGCTTCGGCAGGCCATTGCACGCGCAAGAGCATCATGCAGCCGGCTTTCTCGCCGAGCACTACGATGTTTCCGCATACCTGGACACCGCCGGACAAGCGCTCAACGCGACGGCCAAGGTGGATTTTAAGGCGCAGGAAGTGTCGAGCAATGTACGCATCGAACTGCACCCCAATCTCGATCTAAAGGAAGCGAAGACGCCGGATGGCAAATCTGTCGCGTTTCAGCGAGACGTTGAAAACTCGCTCTTTATCACCCTGACGTTGCCAGCCCCAGTGGCGGCGGGAGGACGCGTCACGATTACGTTCACGTATTCCGGGCTGCTTGCAAATGAGGAAAATAGTCCCGTGCCCGGTGTCCGCATGGCGTCCATCAACAAGGATGGCGCCTATCTGCTGCTTCCGGCACGCTGGTTCCCGCTGACAAGTTTTCCATCGAATCGCTACACCGGAACATTCCGGCTGAATGTGCCTGATTCTTTTGCCGTGGCGGGGACGGGGAAAGCCTCCTCGCCGACGCCTTTCGCCGGAAGGGCGCCTGCCGAAGGCAATCGCCTGCTCTACACTTTCCAGTGCGACCAAGCCGAACCGAATGGCACGTTTGTGGCGGGCAATCTGCAGCTTAATCCGAAACAAGCGGAAGGCTTCCGAGTTGACGTCTACGCTCCGCGCGCGGGATCCACCGACGCGCAGGATTTCGCCAACGACGTGGCGCGCTCGGTTACTATTTTCTCGGACATGTTCGGCGGGTTGCAAGACCCCGAGTTCACCGTAATTCAGATTCCTGACGGGACGCTGCGGGACTTTGCCGCGCCGGGTGTGCTGCTTCTGAGTCACCGGATTTGGGACCCTAAGCTGAGCGACCGCACCATCAGCAGGCTGGTGGCTTCGCAGTGGTGGGGCAATGGAGTTCTGCCGGCGACGGCTGGCGACGTCTGGATCAGCGATGGACTTGCACGCTATTCGGAAGCTCTCTACGCCGAACAGAGCTTCGGCAAGGAAGCCGGACTGAAGGCGGTGGACGAGTTTGCCGTCGGCGCGCTGATGTACGATGATGCTGCGCCGGTGGCGCAGGCCGGGCGCCTCACGCCCTATTCCAGCGACTACCGCTCCGTGGCGATGAACAAGGGCGCGATGATCTTCCACATGCTCCGCGCGCAGATGGATGACACAAGCTTTAAATCACTCCTCCACACATTTTATACGAGGTACGAAGGCAAGACCGCGCGCATCGACGATTTCGAAAGCCTGGCGATGGAACAAGCGAAGGCTTCCGCCAAGCCGGGGCAGACACCGCCAAATCTGCGTGGGTTCTTCGCGCAATGGCTCAATTCCACAGGCGTGCCGGAATTCACGCAAGAGTATGTGGTTTACCGCACGCCGAAGGGATTTCGCGTCGTCGGCAAGATCAAGCAGCCTCTGGACACTTTCCGCATGCCCCTGGAGCTGAGAATCGATACGGAAGGGAATCCTGAACTGAAAACGATCGAGGTGGTTGGAACCGAATCTGAATTCACTGTGGAAACGTTTGGCCGCCCGAAACCCGGAGGCATCAAGATCGACCCGAATAATCTCATCCTCAAGGGTAGCGCTGCGTTGCGCGCACGGGCTGCCATCGCGCGCGGCGAAGAGCTTGCCGAACAGGGCCGTTACTATGACGCTGTTGCGCAATACCAGAAGGCGCTGGCGATACAGCCGAATCGAGCGCTGGCGAATTTCCGCATGGGCGAGGCGTTCTTCTACCAGAAGAATTATCAAGCCTCCGCAAACGCCTTCCGCGAGGCGCTGCAGACCGTGCCAGAACCCGCGGAAAAGTGGACCGAAGTATGGGGCCATCTCTATCTGGGCAAGATTTTTGACCTGCTGGGGCAGCGCGAGCGCGCCGTGAATGAGTACAGCAAAGCGAAACAAACCAACGACGATACCAGCGGCGCACAGGAAGTCGCCGATGGCTATTTGAAGAAGGCTTTTTCGGAAGGCGGCACATCCGTGGCAGCTCCCACCACTGGTGCGACTCCAACTCCCGCGGCCAACATCCCGCCACCCGCCTCCGGAGAGAGACCAGTCCTGAAAAAACCTCCGCCACCGCCGAACCCATAACAGCGCGCAGCAGAAAGCAGCCCCAGCAACGTCACTCGCCGGTGGCTCCGGCGGCGGCTTCTTTTCGGATTTTTTTCCACGCTCGCCGGAAGAGATCGCATGCGGATTCGTCAAAGAGCACGAAATAGATCGTTTCGATCGAGGTTTCCTCGGTAAGGTGGCGCGCAGCCTCTAGCAGCATGATTTCCGCGCACTGTCCCATGGGAAAGCCGGCGATCCCGGTGCCTACAGCGGGAAACGCAATCGTCTTCAGTCCGCGCTCGGCACCGATACGCAATGAATGCGCGGTAGCGTGGCGCAACGCTTCCGCGGAAGTCCTTCCGCCGAGTTGCATGCTGGCCGCATGAATCACGAAACGCGCCTTGAGTTTTCCTCCACCGGTAATGGCAGCGTAACCCACGGGAATACTTCCGATGTCACGGCATTCGCGCTCGATAACCTCCCCACCCCGGCGGCGGATTGCTCCGGCGACGCCCGCGCCAAGAATAAGATCGTTGTTCGCGGCGTTCACAATGGCATCCGTGTCCATTTCCGTAAGGTCGCCCTGCTGAATTACGATTCTATCTGCGAGTGGTTTCATATTCCTGTCCGTGGGCGCTTCTTGCAGAAGCTATTTATTGTCGCTTGAATTCTTCTTCTGCGCATAATCATACACGCCACGGCCGGTTTTTCGGCCCAAACGCCCCTCCAGAACAAATTGCCTGAGTAAGGGATTCGGGCGGTACTTTTCACCGAGTGTCTCGTGAAGATACTCCAAAATTTTCAGGCGCACGTCGAGGCCAACCAGATCAACCAGTTCAAACGGCCCCATGGGGTGATTCAATCCGAGTTTCAGCGCTTTGTCGATGTCTTCGGCGGAAGCGATTCCCGCCTCGAGCATCGCGAAAGCTTCATTCCCAATCAGCGCGTTCACGCGGCTGGTAACAAACCCCGGTGATTCGCGCACCACCACAACATCCTTCCCCATCCGGCGTCCCACTTCGCAGCAGGTAGCCACGGTTTCGTCGGACGTCAGCGGCGTCCTGACGATCTCGATCAGCTTCATCTTGGGCACAGGATTGAAGAAGTGCATGCCGATGCAGCGTTCTCGATGCACGGTCACGTCGCTAAAATCGGTGATCGAGAGGGAGGATGTATTACTGGCAAAAATCGCCCCGGGCCTGGCGAATTTATCGAAGATGGTGAAAAGCTCCAGCTTCATTTCCAATTCTTCCGGGACTGCTTCGATAATCAGCTCCGCGTCGCGAATGGCCTCGTCAACGCCACGCGCTGTCGTAATCCTTTCCAGAGCAGCATCGCGATCACTCGCCGCAACTTTCCCGCGGGAGACTCCTTCGTCAAAGGATTCCTTGACCCATGTGAGTGCCTGGTCCAGCACAGCCTGAGAAACGTCTTCGAGAACCGTGCGATAGCCACCCATGGCCGCGGCATAGGCGATTCCCCGCCCCATCGTTCCCGCCCCTATCACCGCTATGGTCTTCACTTCCATGCAGTTATCTCCGCCTTCCTAATCCTCAGCGCGGGAACAGGCCCGCCGCGTTGTCGTACAGGATTTGCCGTTTCGTATTTTTGCGAAGCGGCAACGCCTGAAATTTCTCCATGTTTCCATTGATTTCCGGGATGCCGGGACGTGAATACCGATGATTGGTTGCAAAAACGGACTTTCTTATTTCTCACCCAACCTCAAAAGTTTCTTGGACACTTCTTAGCGGCCTTGAAATTTCGGGGGGCGTTTCTCAAAAAAAGCTCGGATTCCTTCGCCGCAATCCTCAGAATGGAAACACGCAAGCTGGTGCTTCACTTCCTCTTCGAGGGCGGCGGAAAGTGCTTCTGCCTCGCTGCCAAACAGCGTGCGTTTCATGGCGCGGATAGCCACCTGCGGCCCTTCGGCGATCTTCAGCGCCAGCACTTTCACTTCCGCCTCCAGCTGCGCCGCGGGCACCACACGATTGACGATGCCCAGCTTCAGAGCTGTTTGCGCGTCAATCATGTCGCCGGTGTAGAACATTTCCGCGGCCTTCGCCGGCCCGGCAAGTTGCGGCAGGAAATAAGTGCCGCCGTAATCGGGGAAAAGGCCGACCTTGGCAAAATTTTGACCAAACACCGCCTCTTCCGCGGAAATGCGAATGTCCGCGGCCAGCGCGATGTTCATCCCGGCGCCCGCGGCGGCGCCATTGACCGCGGCGATCACCGGCTGCGGCATCGTGCGCATCTTCAAAACGGCTTTCATCCCGGAACGCAACAAGGGGGTGAGCTCGTTTGCATCGCCGCTCTCTCGGCTTTTGCCAATCAAACCCAAGTCGCCGCCCGCACAGAACGCGCGACCCGCACCGGTCAACACCACTACATGCACCGAATCGTCATTGGAGAGGCGCTCGAGAGCTGCATTTAGCGCAAACGAAAGTTCATTGTTCAGTGCGTTCATGCGATCCGGCCGGTTCAGGATCAGCGTGGCAATCGCCGCGTGCTTCGCTTCCAGAAGCACGGGGCCGGACGAGGTTGCGTTGGCAGCGTGGCTCATGGATCTCTCCGGGGCTACCGCGGCTTCATTTGCCGCTCATTCTCCGTGCGCTGCACAAGCTGCGCTAGCTTGCGAAAATGCTTTAAGCGCTCGCTCTTTCCATCCGTGTGTTGTCCCGCAGTCTGGGGCAAAACGTAAACGCGCGCGCCATACAATTGCCCTTTTTGCAAGCCATAGGTGCACTTGCGCTGGGCAAACTGTTCAAAGGTGGCCTTGCCGTTGAAAGCCACCACGTGCGGCGTAAACTCTTCCAGCTTCTGTGAGAGCACGATGCGGCCTTCGGCATAATCTTCGCGCTTGAGTTCCTCCGGAGACTTGGTAGGTTTCTTAACAAGATCGGTCAGGCCGATGCCAAATTCGATCACGCGCTTGTCATCGTGATAATCGAAGGGTTCCGGCACAACCCTGCCCTGATAGAGCATCGGCCAGAACGGATTGTCGCGGCCCGCGTAGTAGTGGCCCACGCGCACAGAGGATTCACTCGGGTTGCAGCCCACGATGATCAGCTTCATCCCTTTTCGCAGGTAGTCCGGCAAAGTCTTCATTTGTCTAGTCTGACTCACTTGCCCGTTCTTACGCCATACCGTTTCGCATCGGGCGAGGTCACCGCTGTAATCTAGCGCTTCGCTCAGGTTGGCGCGAGGCCATGCGCCGCACGGCTGGGTGTCACTTCCCTTTGAAACTAGCGGCCCTCTTTTCCACATAGGCCGCCAGGCCTTCTTTGGCATCTTCGCTGGTAAAGAGAAGTTGCTGCAATTCTCGTTCAATGCCCAGCGATTCGGCGAAGCTCACTTCCGACCCCGTTACAACAGCGCGCTTGATGCGGCCGACGGCGCGCGAAGCCTTGTTTGGCGGACAAAACTGTCTGGCATAGACCATCACCTCATCCCAGTACGTCTCGCGGCCGTAAACATGATGGATGAGTCCCATCTCCAGAGCTTCCTCGAAGCTAAACGTCGCGCCGGTGACCATCAACTCCAGCGCCTTCGCACGGCCGATCACGCGCAAGAATCGCTGTGTCCCGCCTGTGCCCGGCAGTACGCCGAGGTTCACTTCCGGCAAGCCAATTTTACCGCCGTCCTTCCTGGCGATGCGGATGTCGCAAGCAAGAGCAATCTCAAGTCCCCCGCCGACGGTGTGACCATTGAGCGCGGCGATCACCAGCTTCGGCGTCTGCTCCAAGCGGCACAACGTCTCGCTGGCGTGCAAGCAGAAGTAATATTTGAATTGCGGGTCCGCCTTGGTAAGCATGGGAATGCTCGCGCCGGCGGAGAAAAACTTTTCTCCCGATCCGCGAATCACCATAACGTGGACATTTTCATCCATCCGCGCTTGCAATATTGCGGTGTCCAGCTGCTGCATCATCTCGTAGGTATAGGTATTCGCGGGAGCATTGTCCATTTCGAGGATAGCGACGCCATGCTCCACGCGATACTTAATTAGCTCTTTTGTGCCGGTGCTCGGGGTGGTCGCCATGGGTCTTTCTTCAGTTCGCTGTGAAACCGTAGTCCGGCTTCTGATGTATGTCAAGAGTTCTGGACTGACTACTGGACAGACCTCTCGTCTGCCCACAGCGGCAGTTCCCTTCCAATTTTCTTTTCCTTCGCCAAACCATAGACTTTGCTCGCCACGGCCAAATCCCAGGCTGCGATTCCATTGGACTTGAACAGCGTGACTTGCAAATCACTTGTCCTCCCGGTGGTCTTGCCCCCAACGAGTTGCGCGAGTTCCCCCACGTTGGCCCAACGCGATTCGTCCTTGCCAAAGGCCAGAATCAGGTCCCCGGCCTCTTGCCGGGATTGTTCGATGGAGTCCACAAAGATCACATCGGCTTTGGCAACGGCGTCGTCGTCCATCTCGCGTTTGTAGGCATGGTTCGCGCCGATGGCATTCAAATGCGTTCCAGGAGACAGATCCGCGCCGTAGATTACCGGCTGGACCGCGGTGGTTGCAGTGGACACAATGTCCGCACCAAGGGCAGCTTCCGCAGAGGAAGCCGCGGGTTGAACGGGAATCCCGAGGCGCTGGCTCATTTCCAGGCAGAACTTCTCGCGGCGGGCGACGTCCCGACCGTAGGCGCGAACGGAGTTGAGTTTTCGAACGGCAGCGACTGCCTCCAATTGGGTCTTGGCCTGGCCACCTGTGCCGATAATGGCGGCGACTTTAGCATCCGATCGCGCCAAGTATTTTGTGGCTACACCGGAAGCCGCGCCGGTTCGCAATTGGCCGAGGTAATACGCTTCAAGCAAGGCAAGCAGGTCACCGGTAGCAACCGAAAAGAGACAGACCAGGAAACGCAGTTTGCCGCGAACGTAGGTGTATTGTTTTGTAGCCACAAAGCCTGCAGCAAGATCCACGGCAGCCATGTGATGAAAAAAAGCGCCGCCGGGCAGCTCGAAGCGCCGCCGCGGATGAACCAATACTTCGCCGTTCACTTGTTTGCGAGAAATATCTTCGACGGCTTCAATGGCCATCGGCATCGTCA
>JBGOTL010000142.1:0-8608 GCA_041476465.1 Candidatus Acidiferrum sp.
AAGTCGAACTCGAAGAATCTCAGCCTAACGTTTATGCCGAGATGTGGATAGGATGAGATCCTTCGCTCCGCAAAACCGTCCGGAGCGCAAACTGCGCGCTTCGCTCAGGATGACAACGGTTTGGGGTTGGGTCTTGCACCGAATACTTGTGAGAAATGCGGGCTAACATCATTTTCTTGCGAGAATTTGCCAGGCGCGAAGGAGTTCGCCGACCGTCCAGGCTTGCGCGATGCAGCCGCATGGAGTGAAGGGCGGATCGCCACTGAAAATTTCTCCCAGGGTGCCCAGGCCACCCGCATAAATTGTTGCGCCGAGAGGCTCGAGGAAACGCCTGGCTGCTTCGCGATCACCATAAACGCGGTAGTGCGCCAGCGCGAAGGGACCGAGAAGCCAGCCCCAAACGGTTCCTTGATGGTAGGCGGCATCGCGCTCGCGGGGACCCCCTCCGTAATGCCCCTGGTAACCGGGCTCGCCGGGCGCGAGGCTGCGCAGTCCGTGCGAAGTGAGCAACTGCTGCGCACAGATGTCCACTACGGCTTTCTGCTGATCCTTGGTGAGCGGGCTCACGGGGAGCGATACGGCGAAGACCTGGTTGGGGCGAAGCGCGGCATCGTTTGTAAGTTTTCCGATGCCGGAAGAGTCCAACACGTCGTAGCAGCAATTGCGCCCGGCATTCCAAAACTTTTGAAAATTCTTGACGGCTTTGGCGGCCAGCTTTGCGTAACCATCGCTGGGCTTCGCAAGGAAGCGCGCGAAGTCCTCCATGGTGTGAAGCGCATTGATCCAGAGCGCGTTGATCTCCACGGACTTGCCGGTGCGCGGCGTGACGACCCAGTCTCCGATTTTCGCGTCCATCCAGGTGAGCTGCACGCCGGGGCCGCCGGCGTAGAGCAGGCCATCACCGGGATCCACGTGAATGTTATAACGCGTGCCCTTGACGTGGGCGTCGAGCATGCCGGCGAGGAAGGGAAAAAGTTTCTGGAGCAGCTCCAGGTCCTGGGTCTCGGAAAAATATTGGCGGACAGCCTCGAAATACCAGAGCGCGGCGTCCACTGTGTTGTATTCCGGTTTGCTGGCGGAATCGGGGAAATTGTTGGGGAGCATGCCAGCATCCACGTAGCGGGCAAACGAAAGAAGGATTTTCCTGGCAACATCGGGGCGGCCCATGGCCAGAGTTAGCCCAGGAAGGGCGATCATGGTGTCGCGGCCCCAATCGCCGAACCAGTGATATCCGGCGATGATGCTGCGGCCATCCGGCTCCCCGGGAAGAGCGCGCTGGACGATAAATTGATCAGCGGCGAGAACGAGTTGCCGAAACCAGCCGGGCGCTGCTTCCGCCGAGACTTCGTCCTTCGCGCGCCAGGAGCGGAGTAGTTCCCTTTCGTGCGCCAACTGATCCGCACGCGCGGCATCGCCGTCCAGGGGCGTTGTCGCTTCGGTGGAGAGGACAAACGTGACACTCGATCCGGCTTCCAGCTTGCAATGAAATCGCGCAGCATAGAGATGATCTTCCTGAGCATCGAGCCCGCGAGCTTGTTCGGCGGGGAAAAGACAATTGCCGTACCACTCGTGACGCGGCTCGCAGGAAGCGCCGCTGCTCTTCAGATAGAAGGGAGCAGCGCCTTCGAAGGCCAGGACCATGACGCCGTGATCAAGCGGCTCAATCTTCATTCGCCAATCGCCAGCGTGGGTGGATGCGTGAAAGTCGCGGTAGTTGACGAGGGCCTTCAGCTCGATCTCGGCGGGGCCGCTGCCGCGGACGAGCGTGTACTGGACGTAAGAGGTGTTTTCACCCTGGCGCATCCAGACGCGTTTTTCGAGCAGAGCGTCCGCCAGCGCATAAATCCAGACGGGCGTTGCGCCTTCCAGATGAAAACTTTCCAGATGGAGGAAGCCCTGCGGATCGACCATGCCACTGGACCAGTGAAGCGTGGCGAGGGCATACGAGCCGCCAAGATAGCGAACGGTTTCATCGAGGGCCGCGACGAGCTGCGTGCGCGCCGCGGGCGGGTGCAGGGCGGCGATCAGCAGCCCGTGATACCGCCGGGTCAAACTGCCCGCGACGGTGCCTGAAGCGAAGCCACCAATGCCGTTGGTGACCAGCCATTCACGCTCTTCGGCGGCTGCAAGCTGCCCACATACTTCCCGGCCAAACTGGACTTCCCCGCGAAGGCTCACGGGTTATTCTCCGCTCTGCTCGATGAGTTTGGCGACCAGCCCGGTCCAACCGGTCTGATGGCTTGCGCCAAGGCCGGCGCCATTGTCTCCATGGAAGTATTCGTAAAAGAGAACAAGATCTTTCCAGTGCGGATCGTTGTTGAAGAGATCTTCTCCGCCGGCCACGGGCCGCTTGCCGTCCTGGCCGGGCAGGAAAATGCGAATCAAGCGGCGTGAAATCTCCGAAGCCACTTGCCAGAGATCGGCTTCCTGCTGGGAATGCGCGGGGCACTCGACCTTGAAATCCTCGCCGTAGTAATGATGGAACTTCTGCAGCGATTCGATCAGGAGATAGTTCACGGGGAACCAGATGGGGCCGCGCCAATTGGAGTTTCCGCCGAAGATCCCGGTAGAGGATTCCGCAGGCTCGTAGTCCACGCGGCTGGTGTGGCCGTTGACCTGGACTTCGTAGGGATGGTCCTTGTGATAACGAGAAAGCGCGCGCACACCGTAGGGCGATAAAAATTCGGTTTCATCGAGCATGCGGGAAAGCACGCGCTTGAGCTGCTTGCGGCTAACCAGCGAGAGTAATCGGCGGACGCCGCGCGCGGAGCGCTGGGTCATTTCGATGTGCTCCGGCACGTCAGCATGATTGTCGATGAACCACTGCATGCGGCGTTTGAAGCCGGGGAGGCGGTCGACGATTTCTGGCTCGAGGGTTTCCACCGCGAAGAGCGGGATCAAACCGACCATGGAGCGGATTTTCAGGAAGTGCTCTTCCCCGTTCGGCAAATGGAGCACGTCGTAGTAGAAGCCATCCTGGTCATCCCACAAGGATCGGCCCTCGGTGCCGACGTCATTCATGGCGTGGGCGATGTTGACGAAATGTTCAAAAAATTTGCTGGCGACATCTTCGTAAGCAGGATCTTCCTTGGCGAGCTCCAGCGCGATGGCCAGCATGTTGAGGCAGTACATGCCCATCCAACTGGTGCCGTCGGACTGTTCGAGATGGCCGCCGGTGGGCAACGGAGCGGAACGATCGAAGACTCCGATGTTATCGAGGCCGAGAAAACCGCCCTGGAAAATATTCATGCCTTCGGGGTCTTTGCGGTTGACCCACCAGGTGAAATTCAGCAGCAGTTTGTGAAAAACTTTTTCGAGGAAGCCGCGGTCGGCGACACCGCGCACGCGGCGCTCGATTTTGTAGACACGCCAGGCCGCCCAGGCGTGCACGGGAGGGTTCACGTCGCCAAAAGCCCATTCGTAGGCGGGCAACTGCCCGTTGGGATGCATGTACCATTCGCGGAGAAGAAGAATGAGCTGCTCTTTCGCGAAATCCGGATCAACCAGCGCGAGAGGAATGCAGTGAAAAGCGAGGTCCCACGCGGCATACCAGGGATATTCCCAGTTGTCTGGCATGGAGATGATGTCGTCGTTGTAGAGGTTCGTCCAGTCCTTGTTGCGGCCTTGCTTGCGTTCCTGCGGGGGCGGGGGACCGGCAGGATCGCCCTCCAGCCAGGTGCGGACGTCGTAGTGATAATACTGCTTGGACCAGAGCATGCCGGAAAAGGCCTGGCGCATCACATTTTTTGCGCCCGAGGACAATTCTTTGGGGATGCGCGATTCGTAGAATTCTTCGGTTTCTTTCTTGCGCAGGGCGAAGAGGCCATCGAAGCCGGCGGCAAAATCGTTTGTACCGGGAACTCCTTCGGCGCGCTCGGCGTGAGCGGGCGAACTAATCGCGCCGACCCTGGGCGACTGGGTATCCACGCCGCTCAAGGGATCAATGTCGGTTAGCCGCAATTTTAACGTGATGGATTCACCTGTGCCGAGTTGCAAGGGATAATGGGCGGCCATCTTTGTGCCGGTCTGGGCGGGATTCACTGCGGTTTTGTTTCCGTGAATCAGATACTCGTGGAAAGCGTCTTTGACGTAAGGCGTGCGGTTTCTGCCGCCGAAGAGTTTCTGGTTGTTTGTCTCGTTTTCGGTAAAGAGGAGCTCAGGCTGGCCGGCGCAGAGCAGCCAGCGCTTCCCATACTGCCAATGCTGGAGTTCCGCGCAAAGGCTTCCGGGTGGATGGGGGGCTAAATGCACCACCGGCCGGCGTAAATCCTTCCCCCAGGACCATGTATTGCGGAACCAGAGAGACGGGAGAACGTGGAGCGAAGCCGCTTCTGGCCCGCGGTTGGCGACCACGATCTTAATGAGGATATCTTCCACGTCGCACTTCGCGTATTCAACGAACACGTCGAAATACCTGTTCTCGGCGAAGACGCCGGTATCGAGCAGCTCGAATTCCGGTTCGCCGCGGCCGCGGCGGCGGTTTTCTTCCAGCAACTGCGCATAAGGAAATTCCGCGTGCGGATACTTGTAAAGCATGCGCATGTAGCTGTGGGTCGGCGTGGAGTCGAGATAGAAATAGCACTCCTTTACGTCCTCGCCGTGATTGCCTTCATTTCCCGTTAGACCGTAGAGCCTTTCCTTGAGGATGGGGTCGCGTCCGTTCCACAATGCAAGCGCGAAGCAGATCATCTGGTGCCGGTCGCTGATTCCGCCGATGCCATCTTCTCCCCAGCGATAAGCGCGGGAGCGTGCATGCTCATGCGGAAAAAATTCCCAGGCGGTGCCGCTGGGGCTGTAGTCTTCGCGGACCGTGCCCCACTGGCGCTCGGAGAGGTAAGGACCCCAGCGCTTCCAGTGTTTCTTGCGCTGCCGGGCTTCTTCAAGACGCTGGTCTTCGGTCGTTTGGAGTCGTGGCATGGTTTGTAAGACCTCGGCGGAACGGTCAGCCTATCCTCGCATTCTTTGCGGATTGTGGCCTGGCCAGCTGATGCGAAGGTGCCTGTTCCGGCAAGGCCGGGAGAGATAGTTTTTTTGTCGTGATAATGTGATGTTCAAAGGCAAGCGCTTGATTGTAGTTTTCTGACTGTTTCGAATTGAAACCTTCTGTTCGGATTGGACCTTATTCTTGAATGGCATGGTACCGCTGATTGCCTGAATTCTCAGCGTTCCCTGCCTACTTTCCCTTTGTTGTGAAGCAGTTACAGGTATGGAGCTGCCGGCATTCGGTGGCTAGCATCTTGCAGAGTAAACCTGGCAAGGGCACAGGCCCGGCTGCGCATGGAAACGAGCAACGCAGTCCGGTAGAGAGAATCGCGGAAGGTGAACATTGACGGGCATCGCCGAAGAAGAGAGCGATCTACCACAAATGCACAGCGTGGGGCGCGACACCATGGCTTCCCACTTCCGCCGCATCGAGCGGAGGGAGTGGTGGTTGTGGACGACGGCGATCATCGTCACGCTGCTCCTCATGCTAGGCCTTAGCTCCCTGATCCTGCCAGCGCTACGTAGGGGCGAAGACACTTTTTCCCTATTTATGCTTCCCCAGGCGGTGCGTAGTTTGTTGGGGCTGGTTCTGGTCTTCGATGTCTACACAATCTATCAGCAATTGCAAATCCACCGGATGCGGCGGCGGCTCCTCGAGCGCGAAGAGCTTTTCCGCCTGATTAGTGAAAATGCCGCCGACATGATCGCGGTGGTGGACATGGAAGGCCGGCGAATTTACAACAGCCTGGCCTATCAAAGGGTGTTGGGATATTCACCGGAAGAACTCAAAGAAATTTCGGCGCTGGAGCAGATTCATCCCGATGACCGCGAATATGTACGCGCAGCCGCCGAGGAAGCCCGGCGAACGGGAGTGAGCCGGAACCTGGAATACCGCTTTCGCCACAAAGACGGAAGCTGGCGCGTTTTGGAATCGACCTCGAGCGTAATTCCAAATTCCAAGGGCGCACCGGAAAAGCTGGTGATCGTAAATCGCGACATCAGTGAACGAAAACGAGCATCGGAAGCGTTGCGGCTCTCGGAGGCCAGCTTTCGCTCCGTGATTGAGAATGCGCCTTACGGGATCTACCGTGCTGATGCCACAGGGCAGTTGCTCCGCGCCAACCCGGCAATACAAAAAATGCTGGGGTACGCTTCCATCGATGAATTGCTGCAGGTGAATCTGGCCACCCATGTATATGGCAACCCGCAGGAATATCAGAGGGTGAACGCGCTGCTTGAAAATGCGCGGGGATTCAAGGACGTGGAAGTGGAATGGAAGCGCAAAGACGGTTCTCCCTTCAAGGTGCGCTGCAGCGGACAGCTGATGAGAAATGAAGGAGAACGAGAAGCGTGCTTCGAGGTATTTGTCGAGGACGTAACGGAAAAGCGCGTACTGGAAAGCCAGCTTCGCATGGCGCAGAAAATGGAAGCCATCGGAAGGCTTTCCGGCGGAATCGCGCACGACTTCAATAATCTGCTGGGAGTGATCATTGGTTACAGTGAAGTTCTCAAGAAAAAGCTAGGCACGGTAAATCCACTGTTTGAGCACGCGGAAGAAATCGAGAAAGCCGGGAAGCGCGCCGCGTCGCTCACGCGTCAGCTTCTGGCATTCAGCCGGCAACAGGTTCTCGAGCCCGCCATCTTGAATCTCAATGAGCTGGTCCTGGAAATGGGAAAAATGATTACCAGGCTGATCGGCGAAGACATCGAACTAGCGACGAGGCTGAATCCCGCGCTAGGCCGTGTAAAAGCGGACCAGAGCCAGATGGAGCAGGTGCTTTTGAATCTTGCGGTGAACGCGCGCGATGCCATGCCACAGGGCGGAAAACTGCTGATCGAGACCAGCAACGTCACTTTTGACGAAATTTACACGCGCCAACATCCGGGTTCGAAAGCCGGGCATTACGTAATGCTTTCAGTGACAGATACCGGAACGGGGATGGACGCGGAAACTTTGGCGCATCTTTTTGAGCCTTTCTTCACCACCAAGGAACGCGGCAAAGGGACGGGACTCGGACTGGCGACTGTCTATGGGGTAGTGAAGCAAAGCGGCGGATACATCTGGGTGGACAGCGAATTGATAAAAGGAAGCACCTTCAAGATCCATCTTCCGTTGCTGGAAGAAAAGGCAGACGTGCAGGTATCCATGACTCCCACGAAGAATCTAGCCCGCGGGTCGGAGACCGTGCTTTTCGTGGAAGATGCCGAAGCTCTTAGAAAATTGGGGCAGGCTTTGCTGGAGGAAAACGGTTACCGCGTATTTGCCGCGGAAGATGGCGCCGAGGCGCTGCAAATAGTGGCGGAGAAGCGCGCGGCGATCAATATTTTAGTCACCGACGTAATCATGCCGGGAATAAATGGCCGCGTGCTAGCCGATCGCCTGCGCCCCTTGCAACCTGGGATAAAGGTGCTGTACATGTCGGGCTATACAGACAGTGCCATCGCCGAGCATGGAGTGCTGGAGCCCGGCACCTACCTGCTTCACAAACCCTTCACTGAAGAGGCCCTGCTCCAAAAAGTGCGCGAAGTGCTGGACGGGATAAAAGCGGGCCAGCCTGTTTCGCTGCGGGTCCCTAAGCGGGCAGGTTGTGAAACGACGAATCAACGTTAGGAGGCGGAACTTTTTATGAAGAGACTATTGATCGTGGATGACGACGCGGCCATGCGCCGCCTGTTGCGCTTGAACCTGTCCGATCATTTCGAGATCGTGGACACCGATGACCCAGGGCAATCCTTGGCGCTGGCCATGACGCATAAGCCGGACGCCATACTGATGGATTTGCGCATGCCTAATCTCTCGGGGTTCGATCTATGCCGGACGCTGAGTTCCTACAGCAAAACGCAGTCTATTCCGATCTATGTGGTCAGCGGGGAGACGGGTGATAAGACGAAAGAGTATTGTCGGGAACTCGGCGCGGCGGGTTACTTTGAAAAACCCATCGATTTCGAGGCTCTGAACGCCTGCCTGGCAAGAGTGAGAAGCCAGCCCCATGTTCCCCGGAGCGAAGTGCGTTTGCAGTTGAAGGTGCCCCTGAAACTCAAGGGAAAAGATATTTACGAAAATGATTTTGAGGAGACCACCTCCACGATAAACGTGAGCATGAGCGGCTTCCTTTGCGGTAGCGCGGCGGCATTGCAAAAGGAGTCCCTGGTGGACGTCTATCTGCTGAGTGACGGAGGCAAGGATAAGTACGTGGGCAAGGCGCGTACCGTGCGTTCCGAGGCTGTGTCGGAGTTTGGCAGGCGTTATGGATTCCGATTTACGGAGAAGACCGGGCCGTGGATTCTCGAGTGACCCGGGGATCCTGCCGGGAAAAGTGGATGTGGTGTTGCACAACTTTCTACTGCACGTGGATCCTGACGACTGTCTACATTCTAACAGGCTGCTGAAAAACTTCAGCAAATGTCATTCCCAGGCCCGTTCGCCTTTTGAACGGGTCTGGGAATCTGCTTTTTTCTTGGTCTTTTGCGAAAAACAGATCCCTGTAAGTTCACAAACGAAGTGCAACAGGCTGATAAGGTCGTGTTGCCATGGGAACCTACGGACAACTGTCACTGGAAGAGCGTTGTACGATTGCCCGGCTTCAGCAAGCCGGGCAATCGTGTCGGCAAATCGCTGCAGCTG
>JBGOTL010000143.1:0-8460 GCA_041476465.1 Candidatus Acidiferrum sp.
GTCCATACACCTCCGCTGTATTTCCAGAGGTCGTTTAGAAGCAGGTTTGAGCAGCCGGGGCCAGTAGAGTCGCAGCCAAACCCTCCGAATAGCCAGAAGGTGCCGGAAGCGTCGAGCCTGCCGCTGGCTCCCCAGCGTCCGCCAGGCGTACCGGCGCTTGGTGCCGCTGCGCCATAGACACCCGGCAGGTCCCCGCCGCCGCCATGCGACGTCCATGTTTTCGTTGCAATGTTGAATTCCCACAAATCGTTGAGGAACTGCAAGTCACCTCTCTGGCCGCCGAAAAGCCAAAGGTGGCCGGTGGCAGGGTCGGTCCAAGTGACTGCGCCCCAGCGCCCTGGAGGGGTGGCGCCTGAAGGCGTCATTAGCGTCCAGAGATTCCCGCAACTGCCACGGTAATTGGCAGTTCCGGTGAATTCCCACAGCTCGTTGAAATATCCTGGCAAGGTCGAAAGTAGTGGTGTCGTCGTGCTCGTGAATCCAATACCAGTCATGAGCCAGAGATTGCCGTTGTTGTCGGTCCAAGTGGATGAATACTCACTCCCTCCTGGGGTGTCGTCGATTGGGGGGGGACACGTTGGTATCGAGAAGCTCACTCCGTTGCTGGCCATCCCTCCAACCGTGACAATCACGCTTCCGGAAGTAGCTCCGAAGGGCACGTTGGCCGTGATACTAGCAGCGCTCCAGTTTGTCACTGCGGCAGGGACCCCATTGAAAGTGACCGTACTCGCCCCCTGAATCGCTCCAAAGTTTACTCCGGTGATCGTCACCGCTGTTCCCGGAAAGCCTGAGAGCGGAGACAGTTTGAGGATGCCCGGTGCTGGCGGAGCAGGTAGCGTTGGTGGCGGAGGAGGTTGCGGAGTTTTGCCAAATTGATCGACCACATTGGTGCCATCCATCCAAGTCCAATCGTTGTGTCCGCAATCGATGAGCGGGATGGGGTTCACCGGGGTCGAGAGAGCGATGCCGCTGAAACCCCAGGGGATGCAACCTTCCCCTTGGGTGCCCGACGCAACAAATACATTAACGTCATATGGGCTGCCGTGGGCGATGGGCGTGGCAAAAACGTAGTCGCCATTTTTGGGGGTCATAAGATTGTCGCCGCCTTCGTTCTGCAACTGCATAGCGCCACTGACGCCCAAGACTCCCACGACGCTGACATCGATAGGATGGAAGACAGCCGGGCATACCACAGAGACGTTAGTGACTTTGGCTGCAGCCGTCCCGGTGCCCAGGCTCACAGTGCAGATTTGGTTGGGGCCGGAAGGCTGCTTGGAGACGGTGACATTATAGGCCCCGTTGACGGGGACGAGCGTTAGGAATGTGAACGCGCCATTCTTGGTAATTGTGAGAGTATCGCCACCATTGTTTTGCAAAGCAAAACCGGTACCTCCGGCATATCCGGAAACTGAGCCTCCAATGGAAAGCGTTCCAAGCGAGCAGGCAATTTGAATGTTGCTGACAGTGGCGTTCGCGACGCCGGTGCCGTTGGGGGAGACGGTGCAAGTTTGCGGGGGGCTGGATGGCTGGGATTTGACGGTAACGCTATAGTTGCTGCCGAGGGGCAGCGCGGTCTGGAACTGGAAATTACCGCTGACGAGAACGGGAAGGTCGTCCTTGAGGTTGTCCTGCAGAACCAGCCCGGTGCCGAGGAGTCCCGCGACTTGGCCCCCGATGGCAGCGGTACCCGTGGAGCAGGTGATCTGGACGGTGGTGACGTTCGCGTTGGCAATACCGCTGCCGCTGGCCACGGTGCAAGTTTGCGCCGGTATTGGCGAGCCGGAGACTGAAACGCTATAGGCCAGGCCTTTGACGACGGACGCCTTGAAAGTGAAGGCACCGTTTGCGGTGATGCTAAGGGTATCGACGCCATTGTTCTGCAGGGCGAGACCGGTACTGCCACCCGTCAGGCCGGTGACCGTTCCGCCGATGGTAAAGGGGCCGCCACCGCCACCTCCCCCGGGGCCCCCGCCCACGCCTACGTTGCTGCAGGCAGCGAGAAAAATCGAAGTCATCAACAGGCATGTAAGAAAGAATGGATTTTTGGCGGGCTTCATAAGCGATTGATTGCTCCTTTGTTGCTTCGCCTCTAGCAGGCTGCGACAAATTGCAGCACATTCAAATTGCCCCGATGCAGCGAAAGCAAGCACCTGGGGCCCGAGAATTCTCAAACCACGGGTTCGCGCGTGGCATTGCCCCTGGTAGAGCAATTCCAACGAATCCTTGTGCTACTAGGCATTAGGTTATTTTAAGAATTTAGATGGAGCAATGAATTGCAGCCGGGGGTGTGCTCACATAAACACTAACTGAATGAGAAAAACTTTGCGCGTGCCGGTGCCGAAACGCCCGCCTCGGCCCTTCGAGTTCCCTCAGGGTAAAAAGGCGGCCGCTACAACGGCGTGGGAGAAGCCGGAAGATGCCGCCCTTAAAGGACGGCGCTACAAAGACTAAGACCCGGCGAAGAAGCCGGCGTCAGTTTGGCTGCACGGCTGCGGGCGATGCCGGCGCGACTGGCACTGCTGGCTCCACTTTGCTCTGTATGGAG
Source organism: Candidatus Acidiferrum sp. (assembly GCA_041476465.1). Classification (GTDB taxonomy): domain Bacteria; phylum Acidobacteriota; class Terriglobia; order Acidiferrales; family UBA7541; genus Acidiferrum. The sequence continues at coordinate 2,546 of JBGOTL010000143.1, forward strand.
AGCAGTTCGACCTCAAAAATGAGGGTGGAGTTGGGCCCGATGCCGGAGCCTGGGCCAGGGCTGCGCGGGCCATAGGCCAGCTCCGAGGGAACAAAAAGTTGCCACTTGGAGCCCACGGGCATGAGCTGGAGGGCTTCGGTCCAGCCTTTGATGACTCCCACAACTGGGAACGTGGCCGGCTGCCCACGCTTGTAGGAGCTGTCAAATTCGGTATTGTCCAAAAGCGTGCCTTTGTAATTGCAGACGACGGAGTCCGTGGCTGAAGGCTTCGGGCCTGTACCTTCCTTCAAAATTTTATATTGAAGGCCACTGGGCAGTGTGACCACGCCTTCTTTCGTTTTGTTGGCAACCAGGAAAGCCGTGCCTGTTTCCTTGTTGGTCTCGCCGATGAGTTGCATCTTCTCTTCCTGCCTCTTGCGCACATCGGTCTGCAGGGCGATCATCGCGGCCTTGGCCTCCTCGTCCGTAAGAAGCGACTTGCGGCCGGCCAATCCGTCTCTTAGGCCGCGCAGGAGGATGCTCGAATCGACGTCCACGGAATCCCTCTGCAGGCCCTTCCCGATATTCATACCTATGGCATAGCTGGCTTTTTCTTTTTGCGTCTTGAGGGCCAGGGGGGCTGGGCCTTTCGCCGCGGGTGTTTGCCGAGGTTTCGCCGCCGGGGGCTTCGCAGCCGGAGCTTGGGGAGCCTTTGCGGGCGGGGCCTGTTGAGCCTTGGCAGCCGGTGCCGCGGGAGGATTCGACGGCGAAGCCTGCTGGGACCTGGCATTCCCAGACAGCAAGCCGGACGCCAAGATGATTACCGCGGTGGTGAATGACTTTTTCATGGAAGCATTTTCGCACGAGTCTGACGACACCGCAAACCGGAGGATTCCCCGGGACGAGCTGGGAGGTCCATGAGCAATCACGATCATTTTTTGATGGGCTGGGTAATTTCCCGGAATGCGATGAATCGGAAACCGATTACGCGCGAGTCTCTGTTCTGGTTAGCAAGAAAACAGCAAAAATCCAGGTGCAAGCTGCCGACAAACATCCCACGCCGATGAGGAGCGGACGCCGAGTGACGCGGTCAATCTGGTTGTAGCGCACGGTCACATCGGAGGCGCGCAAAGGCGTCCAATTATCACCGTTACGCACGGCAAGCCGGGCGTCTTGCAGCGTATGGTCCAGCAATTCTTCACGCACATAGACTTCAAATTTTCCCTGGCGCTCTTCCAGAGGGCGGTGTCCCGGGGTCCAGTGATAATCCTGGCGAAAAGAGTACGCGGCCCGGCCCAGAGACGTTGCACCAATAAAGATCAGGGGAATAACAAAAAGGAGCATGCGCATTCGCAGTGGATTCATCACGGCGCCACCTCCGCGGGAGACCCCGCAGCGTTCTCTCGTGAAAGGGTACGCCACAAGCGCTCATGGTGCGGGGGAAAATTCTTGCTCCAGTGTTCACATGGATCATGTCGCAGCCGGATGGCTCACTTCCAAAGACGAGGCCCGCGCCAGAAGAGTTTTCGTCTACTTGATATGGACGGCGAGGCTTGCCGTGGAGGGCAGAACCCTGGGTTCGGCGGGCGCGCGATGCGCCAGAAGCGTGTGCGCGCCGCTCCAGACCAGCTGCAGTGCGGCGAGCATGGCGATGGTAGTAACGGCGGCACGAAGCCTGGCTGCGGGAAGTTTGCGGGATGCGGCGCAGCCAAGCAATACGCCGGGCACGCCGCCGACGAGAAGCTGCAAGAGAACGGCCACGCTGATGACGCCGAATTTCCAATGAAACACGCTGCCAAGAACGGAAAGCGCCAAGCCGAAAAGTATATCGGTGCCAACCACTTGTGCAGCGGACATTTCCGAGTAGTTCATCAGCAGCAGCGTGCCGAGAGCACCCGCGCCCGCGGACGAGAAACCAGATTCCACGCCAAGCGGAAGAGCCAGCCAGGGCAGCCAGCGGGAATTTTTTCGCGCGAAGTCGCGATTCTGCAAGCGGCCAAGAAACGTGAGGCTGGAGGAAACTACGATCATGGCGCCGATGATGATGACGACGACCGGGGCGGAAGGTTCGCCGCCGAACCTGCGCAGCAGAATTGTGCCGATCACCAGCCCCGGCACAGCGCCCAGCAGAAGAAGCCATAGATAGCGGGAGTGGACAAGCTTGCCGAGGACGTAAAACGGCGCGGCGATAAGCCGCAAAACGGTGGCGAACACGAACGCGGTGCCGACCGCCGCGCCAGCCGGCAAGCCGACGAGCAGCAAGAGCGCCGGAACGGTGAAGCTGCCGCCGCCGATGCCGGTTAAGCCCACGGCTAAGGCGATGACGAATCCGATGAGAATTTGCATCACTCCGCCTGCCTGGAAAATGTGTGAATGCCACACTCGAGTTTTGCCCCGCCCCAGCGGCCAGTGCGTGGATCCGCTCCATCCGCGGGGATGCTGGTGCAAGGCTCGCAACCTATGCTGCGGTATCCGGCGCCGTAGAGCGGCAGACAAGCAATCTTTTGCGCGGTGGTGTAATCCCACACCTGTTGCCAGTCCCATGCGGCGAGGGGACTCACTTTCAAAAGCATCTTGCCGGTGGGTAACTGGTGCTGTTCGATCACCTTCAGGTTTTTACGCGTGGGTGATTGTTCGCGGCGCAGCCCGGTGAACCAGACATCGAATGGCTGCAGCGCGTCGAAGAGCGGCTCGACCTTACGCAGATGGCAGCAGCGGCCGGGATCCGTGCGATTCAAAATGCCAAATTCCGATTCCTGTTCGGCGACGGTTTTCCTTGGCGCGACGTTGAGCAAATTCAATTTCCAGGCCTGCGCCATGCGATCGCGATACGCGTAGGTTTCCGCGAAGTGATATCCGGTATCGAGGAAGAGCACCGGAATTTCCGGGATGCGCCGGCGCAGGAGGTGCAGCACAACCATGTCTTCCGCCTGGAAGCTGCAGGTGATGGCGGCGGAGCCGGTGTGCTCCGCGAGCACGCGGTCGATGAGCGCTTCCGGGGAGAGCGCTTCGGCTTGCTCGGCGTTTAGCAGTTGGCTCATTCTTTTTCCCCTGGGGAATGCGCGGTCGACTGCTTCGCGGGCGCCAAGAACGAAGTTGCGCGCCAGTTTCTCAGGGCGTTTACGATACGTTCCGCTGCTTCGGCGTCGCTCTCCGCCGCAGCTGCGCCGTCAAAAAAAGCCTCCGCGCCAAAAATTGCGCGGAGCGATTCTTTCTGATTCGTTGCGTCTTTGCGCGGGGAGAATACGACGGCCAAGCCTGCGAAGTGCAAGGCTTTCGCCACACTCACGAGTTCGGGTGCGCTGAAATCGTATGGGCCAAGCCACTGCACATGCCAACCCTGCGCAAACAAAGCGCGCTCGACGAGTTCAGCAACGCGCGGGCGTTCGCTGAGCCACACGGCAACCGGGGGATGCCCGAACCGATGACGGCGCTCTTCCGGCGTAATTCGTCCGTGGAAAGAATGAGAGGCCGCTCGCACCGCGGAATGATCCCCGGCAATTTCGCTCTCGATGATTCCTGCGGCAACCGTGGCATTGCTGATGGGGTCGACGAGGATGAAACTTCCCATCACGCGGTTGAGGCGATAGGCGTCGAAGAAAAGCGGCAATGTAGTGCGAACATCCACCAGGCCGATTTCGTTCATTTCCAGGGTTGCCGCCGGTGCATGGGCCAAGGTGTTGATGTCGACGCGATGCCGAACCTTGTTTATGCGCGCGCGGACCGTTCGCGTGGTGTGCTTGAGAAAATAATCCTTGTGCGGGTCCAGGCGGTCCACGTGCATCCAGACCAGCGTGGCCTGGAATTCGTTTGCGGAAACCGGCGGCTCTTCCTCTTCCGTGAGCAAATCGCCGCGGCTCAGGTCGATCTCATCTTCGAGCGTGACGTTGACCGCGCTGCCCCGGCCGGCGTTTTCTAATTCACCATCGAAAGTAACGATGGACTTGATCCGCGTCTTCACACCCGAAGGCAGCGCCACAACATTTTTTCCAGTGTAGAGTTGGCCGGAAACCACCTGGCCCGCGAAACCCCGGAAGCTGGCATCCGGCCGGACCACGTATTGCACTGGAAAACGCAAGGGACCAGGCTCGTGCGCATCGGCGGCGGGCGCCGTTTCCAGAAATTCCAAGAGGCAAGGCCCCGCGAACCAGGTCATGCGCGCGCTGCGATGCACGACGTTGTCGCCTTCGAGCGCGCTGATGGGCACGGGATAAACTCCGCGAATGCCGAGTTGCCCGGCGAATTCGCGAAACTCGCCGGCGATGCGCTCAAACACTTCCTGTGAGTAGTCCACCAGGTCCATTTTGTTTACCGCGGCAATGATGTGACGCACGCCGAGCAGGTGGGCGATGTAGGCGTGGCGCCGCGACTGCCGCAGCACGCCCTTGGTGGCATCGAGCAAAACCACGGCGGCGTCCGCGGTGGAAGCGCCGGTGGCCATGTTTCGCGTGTATTGTTCGTGGCCCGGAGTGTCCGCGATGATGAATTTCCGCCGCGGCGTGGAAAAATAACGGTAGGCCACGTCAATGGTGATGCCCTGTTCGCGTTCCGCGCGCAGCCCATCAGTCAGCAAGGAGAAATCGATGGGGCCCGTGGAACGATTGATCTTGCTCTTGCGCACGGAAGCGAGTTGGTCTTCATAGATGGCCTGGCTGTCGTATAGCAATCTGCCGATCAGCGTGGATTTCCCGTCATCCACACTGCCCGCGGTTGTAAACCGCAAGTAACTTTCCGTGGGGGCGATGATCTCCGGGATTTCCGGGACTTCACGCGCGGAGAGAACGGAAATCGGTTCTGGTGCAAGCGTGGCCATCAGAAATATCCCTCGCGTTTCTTGAGCTCCATGGAACCCTCTTCGTCGTGATCAATCACGCGATTTTCGCGTTCCGAACGGCGGAACGAAATCATTTCATCAATAATTTTTGGAACGGTGTCGGCCTCGGAAATAATCCCGCCGGTGCACGGCACGCAACCCAGAGAGCGCATGCGGCATTTCACGGTTTGTGGCTTTTCACCGGGCAACAGCCGCGTACCGCTCTGCAGCAGCAACACCGAACTGCCGCGCACCACGGCTTCGCGTTCCTTCGCGAAATACAGCGGCACGATGGGAATGTTTTCCGCGTGGATGTACAGCCAGATGTCCAGTTCGGTCCAATTCGACAGCGGAAAGACGCGAATGCTTTCGCCCTGGTGGTGGCGGCCGTTATAGAGGCTCCACAATTCGGGACGCTGATTTTTCGGGTCCCACTGGCCCAGGGCGTCGCGGAAGGAATAGACGCGCTCCTTGGCGCGCGACTTCTCTTCGTCGCGGCGCGCTCCGCCAAAAGCGGCGTCAAATCCGCCCGCTTCCAGGGCGTCCAGCAAGGAGCGCGTTTTGAGGAAGCCGCAGCATTTCTGGGTGCCAAGAGAATAAGGATTCGCGCCGTCGTCCAGGGCCTTTTGATTGGTGTGCACGAGCAGCTCAGCGCCAACCTCTCGCGCATAGCGATCGCGGAATTCGATCATCTCCGGGAATTTGTAACTGGTATCGATGTGCAGCAGCGGAAACGGAATCTTCCCCGGGAAAAACGCTTTTTGCGCAAGACGCAGCATCACGGAAGAGTCCTTGCCGATGGAATAGAGCATCACCGGCCGGGCAAACTCCGCCGCCGCTTCGCGAAGAATAAAGATGCTCTCCGCTTCCAGCCTTTTCAGGTGTTCAAATCCCTGATTCAGTGCCATTCCCTTTTCTCTCTCGCGAACAAAAAAACCGCCGCTCGGTGTCTCCGGCGGCGGTTAAACTAAAATCCAGGTTTGTGAGTGACTTAGCTCATCAGCCTGTAGCCCCCGAAGACGCGAAAATGCGCGTTGTTTGACAACACAGACAACAAGCGTTCGGGAGGTTGAAATTCATAAATTCTTCATTGAGTTTAGAGAGCCCGCTGCACGCTGTCAAC
>JBGOTL010000144.1:0-8192 GCA_041476465.1 Candidatus Acidiferrum sp.
ATCGATGCGGAGGGCCGCTTCAACTTCGTCGGCCCGACTGGATTTGCCGGTATCAATATACGTTCCACCATGAATGGCATGCAGTACGCAAACCTCCCCATGATGACTATGAAAAAGGGCGACCGCGTCCGCTGGTATCTCGTCACCATCGGGTTTGGTTTTAACTTCCACACACCGCACTGGCACGGAAATGTTGTTCTTCAAGACGGCAAGCGCACGGATGTTATCGCGCTTTCACCCGCGCAGATGGTCACCGTGGACATGGTCCCCGACGATCCGGGCATCTGGATGTTCCATTGCCACGTCAGTGACCACATGGAGTCAGGGATGATGGCGCGCTACCAAGTACTGCCGTGAAGTGTACGAGGATTGATTAGAGATTCGCGGCGTCGTGCTTCTGCGCTATAATTCGCGTTTTTTTTGAATGATTTCGGCGGAATCTTGGCGGATGGCCCGGACGAAAGCCATAGGATGAATCCGGGTGCCCCGGCCTCGGTTGGAGTTTACCCCGGCGGGGTCGGGGAGGCTGGGGATTTTGACTTTAGTCTTGTCTTCCGCAATCCAAAACGAATACCTCCCATCATTCCAAACTGACTACCCGATTTGGATAGCCGTCCTGAGGGAGCCGCCGCGAGGGGGGCGCATGGTTTTGCGCAGAAATGGAATTGAAACCGGAATTTCCGATGAAGAATTGTCCGCAGTGAACCCGGCGGCTCATCTCTAACGAAATGGACACCTGTCCGTAATCGGCACCAATGGCCAGTAGCTAGAAACATGCGCCCGCATTAGTCTTCATCCACAATTTCTCAGCCCAAAGCCAGCCCGAAGAAAACCTGAAACCAGCCCAAGGACGAACTGAGGTGAATCTCGCATGGGGATAATACTGTCTTCATTCCGAAAATGTTCCGCGCGTTGGCGCTCGCTCGTCACAATGTTGTGGCCTCAACTTCTGAAACCACTGAACGAATCAACAAAAGGTCCACGGCAGCCGCGATTACCAGCCGGAACTTTACACCAACGAGCGGCGAGCGCCGTGTGATTCAGCCTCTCCCTGCTTGGCGAATTGTGACCGGGCTGAAGCGCGTGCTCATCCTGACGTTACTGCTCGCGACGGGTCTGCTTCTGGCCGTGGCTCAAGGGCCATTCGACGAAGCGCCCACGGGATATGACAACATTACGAACGGAGCCGTGACTCAGTCTGACATGAACAGTGGCCACGACCAGTTCGCCGAGACGGAGACCCCCACGGGCAATGGGCTTGGGCCGCTCTTCAACGCCGTATCTTGTGTGGACTGCCACCAGTCCATCGCCGATGGCGGCGCCAGCCAGGTAAAGGAGTTGCGGGCTGGCCATCTCCAGCACGGGCAGTTCGTTCCGGCAACAATTACCTTGGGGGATGGAGTAACCCAGCTCGGGCCCCGCAGCCTGATAGCCCTCCGGGCAACCTGCACGGACGCTCTCGGGCAACTCGGCCCAGAGGACAACATTCGGGCCTCGCGGTTATCGCTCTCGCTCTTCGGGGACGCCTTTGTGGAAGCCGTCGCCGACGCTGACATCATCGCTATTGCCCAACAGCAGATCCAGGCCACCCATGGAAGGGTCCACGGTGAAGCGATCATGGTACCGATCGCCGAGGGTAGCGGAAGGGCGGTGCGAGTAGGCCGGTTTGGTTGGAAGGATCAGCAAGCCTCGCTCCTGTCATTTGCTTCAGACGCTTACCTTAACGAGATGGGAGTGACCAACCAATTCAATCCGGCGGAAGTCACCACGGTCTGCAACCCCCCGGCGATTTCGGAACCCAACAATACGGACGACATCTTTTCTTTCACAACTTTTATGCGTGGCCTCAAGGCGCCGCCACAAGACGCGACTCTCGCCGCCACCAGGGACGCCCAGGCAGGAGCCGACTTGTTCAACAAGATTGGCTGTGCGACGTGTCACGTCGCAACACTGCATACCGTAGCTCGGGGCACTACTCTAAACGATGGAGCCTATACGGTGTCCTCTTCGGTGGGCAATAAGACGTTTCATCCCTTCGGCGACTACTTGTTGCACGACATCGGCACGGGGGACGGCATCGTGCAAAACGGTCCTCCCGACACGCGGAACAAGGTCCGCACCATGCCGTTGTGGGGTCTCCGCACAAGAGTGGAGTTTCTGCACGACGGCCGGGCGCGCGACTTGTACCAGGCGATCCGGGCGCACGAAAACGAAGCGGACCAAGCTTCGGATCAGTTTGAACGCCTCAGCTCAGCGGACAAGGCAATAATCATCGTTTTCCTGAAGTCGCTTTAAGTAGGGGTGGGGCGGATGGCCCGGACATAACGCCCGAGAAAGCCTCCGGGTGCCCTCTCGATCTTGCGTGTGGGAATTTTGACTTTTTGGTGGGGGTGGGGTGTACCTCGCTCAAACAAAAAGCCTCTATCGCTCTCACATGCTCCTCGTGGCACAGCCACTCCCTTGTCCCGTTTACCCCGATCTGCGAGGGGAGCGAAGCCGAGGGATGGCTGTGCGCTTCCACAACCCGCCGCCACAAGTTCGTCTTGCAGCACCGCCGCTGGTATTCTGGAAGCCGACGCTATTCCAGGAGAAAGCTCACTCCATTGGCTCCGCTCATCAGTGCGCAAGGACTATCCAAGCGATACGGCGTCGCTCCGCTCTTCCAGAACGTATCTTTCACCGTGTCCGAAGGCGACCGCATCGGCGTCGTTGGGCCGAACGGCTCGGGAAAATCGACGCTGCTGGCGATGCTCCAGGGGCATGTGCGGCCGGACAGCGGAGACGTGGCGGTGCGCAAGGGAACCAGGGTAAGCAGCGTCGCACAGATTTCGGACTTCGCGGGCGGCGTAACTATTCGCTCGGTGATCGACGCCGCTTTGCAACGCGCCGGGGTGCCGCCGGCGGAGCGCGCCGCGCGCAGCGCAGAAATTCTTGGCCGCGCGGGTTTCACCCTTCTTGACGCTGAAGCAGTGGCGTTGTCCGGCGGCTGGCGCAAACGTTTGGCCATTGCTGAGGCTCTGGTACAGCAGCCGGATATTTTGCTCCTCGATGAGCCAACGAACCATTTGGATCTTGCTGGGATCGAGTGGTTGGAAGGCGTCTTGCAGCGCGCTGAGTTCGCATGTGTGGTGGTCAGCCACGACCGCTATTTTCTGGAAAATGTTGCCACCGAAATGGTGGAACTTGACCGCGTCTACGAAAACGGTTCGTTGCGCGTAAGTGGCAATTACAGCACGTTTCTGGAGGCCAAGGAGGCCTACCTCCACGCGCAGAAAAAACGGCAGGAAGCGCTGGAAAATCGCGTGCACACCGAGATTGATTGGCTGCGGCGCGGCCCCAAAGCGCGCACCACAAAGTCGAAAGCGCGCATCGACAAAGCGCACGAAATGATCGGCGACCTGGCGGAAATGACCGCGCGGACACGCAGCGTGACCGCTGAAATTGATTTTTCCGCCTCCAACCGAAAAACCAAGCAGTTGATCGAATTGGACGGTGTGTCGTACGCCATCGGCGGCCGCAAATTATTCGACAAGATTCATTTCCACTTGACCTCCGGGATGCGTGTGGGACTGGTTGGACCAAACGGCAGCGGAAAAACGACGCTGCTGCGTTTGTTGACTGGCGACATCAAACCGTCGCACGGGAAGATTCGCCGCGCGGATGCGTTGCGCATTGTGTACTTCGACCAGAATCGCGCGCTCGATCCAAACGTCACCTTGCGCAGAGCGCTTGCGCCGGATAGTGATTCGGTGATTTATCAAGAACGCGTGATTCACGTTGCCGGTTGGGCGGAGCGATTCTTATTTTCCAGCGACATGCTCAACCAGCGCGTAGGAAAACTCTCGGGTGGAGAACGCGCGCGCGTATTGATCGCCCAGCTCATGCTGCAGCCAGCGGATGTGCTGCTGCTGGACGAACCGACCAACGACCTCGATATCCCCACGCTGGAAATACTGGAAGAGAGCTTGCTGGAATATCGCGGCGCCTTGGTGCTGGTGACCCACGACCGCTATATGCTCGATCGCGTATCGAGTGTAGTGCTTGGGCTCGATGGACTGGGCGGGGCAGAGCGATTTGCGGATTATTTGCAGTGGGAGGATTGGCAGCGCTCGCAGCAAGCGAAGGAGACACCCCCGAGCTCGGCTGGCGTAAGAAACGGCGTGACTCTGCCCGGCGTTGCAAAAAAGAAGCTGTCGTACAAAGAAGCCCGCGAATTCGCAACCATGGAACAACGCATCGCTGAAGCGGAGCAACAGCTCCACGCCAAACAGTCAGCGCTTCACGATCCTGCGATCATAAGCGACGGTCCGAGCCTGCACCGCGCCAGCGTGCATTTGGACGAAGCGCAAAAAGCCGTTGACGCGCTTTACGCGCGCTGGGCGGAACTGGAGCATAAACAGGGCTAGCTGACGGACTCGCGCAAAAGAAAAGGCCGGGTGCCAATGCCGGTCTCTCTTCTTTCAACTTAGACTTGTGTTTTGTTCGGAGGGGCAGAAATCGCGTAAATCGCAGCGGCTCCGAGAATGCCCGCCGCAGCCATGATTTTCCAGGCCAGCTCGTAGCTGTGCCGCACATCGAAAATTCTTCCGGCAATCCACGGCGCTCCCCATTGGCCGAGCGAGTATCCCATGATGATCAGAGCCAGAAGTTTGCCAAGCGATGCGGTCCCGAAACATTCCGCGGTAACCAGCGGAATAAGCATGTAATCCGCACCCATCGAGAAACCGAAAATTAATGCAAAGCTCCACACGGCAACGGGCTGATGCGCCGCACCGAGCAAAAGGATGGAAGCACTCAGCAATAAATAAAAGAGCGCCATGGTGTTCTTCTTGCGAAAACGGTCCGCCAGATAACCGACTAACACCCGGCCCGCAAGGCTGGCAGCGAGCAGAGCGGTCGAGAATCGAGACGCTGTAGTGATCGAGTAGCCCTGATCTCTGAGGAAAAGAATGAAATGTTGGATCACCGCGCCGATGGCGCCCACCACCAGCGTGGAGCCTAGAAGGATGAGCCAAAAGTTTGTTGTGGCGACGGCGGCCATGACTCCATGTGAGGCGGGTGCAGCGGCGTTGGATCGAACTTCGTGAGGGTCGGGACCTGCGGCGCCATCGGGGAAGAGACCAAGTTCAGCCGGAGTGGAGCGTGTAATCCAAATCCCCACGGGAATGAGCACGACGAGTGTTAGCAGGCCGACAAACTCGATGGCGTGGCGCCACCCGAACATTCGCATCAGGAAATTAACCAGTAGAGGAGAAACCACTCCGCCCAGCCCTAGCCCAAGATACGCGTAACCCATCGCGCGGCCGCGCCGGACGGTGAACCAGCGGGCGATGAGGACTTGATTGGCGATTGGCCCCGCGAGCACGAAGCCCAGAACCTCCATGATGCAGAGTAGTTCGTAATGCCAGAGTTTGGTGATGGAGCCCATGAGCAGCAGGGAAATGCCGATGAAGCCAACTCCTGCGAGAATTACCCACCGCGCGCCCACGCGGTCGATCACCGCACCGGCCAGCAGGCCAAAAGGAAGGCCCGCGAAAAGAAATCCGAGGAGAAAGCCCTGGGTGACTTGAGCACGCGTAAAGCCCAAGGAGTCCACCAGCGCGGGATAAAAAACCGGGAATCCATAAAAAATAATTCCGACAGCAAAAAAGAGGTTCAAAAACGCGGCGCCAACAATCCACCAGCCATAGAAAATACGCGTTGCTTGATCGTTTGCCATGAGCAAGTCGGGAGTCTCCTCGAAAGCCGGAATTATTTCTTGGAAAGCAAATGTAAATCTTGCTTCTTTCGACAAAACACGTTCAACCGAATTCCGGGCCCAGAATCGCGCAAAGGAGTTCCGGGCGTCCCGCGTAATCATTCGAGCCGCGGTACATTCGGGTGAGCGGGCGGGAGTAACTAAACCCCAATGATTTTAGCAGCCCGCCAGCGACGGTGTTTGATTTCAAACAATCCACGATCAGAATTTCGCGAGCGGAACGCGCCAGGAATGTTTCGAGCAAAGTGCAAGCCGCATCGGCGTTTCTCGCCATCCAGGGGCCGAGATGATCCGCGAAGGAACCGCGTCGCCCAAAGGCGTAGCCATGGAGTGTGCCGGCATTGCAAATCCCTGCCGCAAAATCGGGTGCATCAGCGTGGAGAGATGTGAGCAAAAAACTACGGTCCGCGCCAAAAACTTCTCGATCGGCTTCGCAAATAGAATTCCAGCATTCGTCGGACAGGGGTTCCGGCAATCGCGCACCGGATGCTTGCGTTGCGCCGGTCAAAGGTCTCTGCAAAGTCCATCGGTCAATTTCGTATTCGGAGACGAATCCTAGTTTTTCGTACAGGGGTTTTCCTTGCGGTGTGGCGTCCAGCTTGATTGTGGGAATTTCTGAATCATCGAGATGTTTGATCGCCCTTTCGAGAAGTTTTGTTCCGATGCCTCGACTACGGTATTCCGGGTCAACCAGGACCATGCCGACCCAGGCAAAGTGATTTTCAAACGAAATGGTGGTTGCCGTGCCGCGCACTTGTCCGTCGAGCTCCGCGACGAAACATCCTTCCGCGCTGGCTTCGAGGAACCGCTTCCAGTCCTTCGCGGTTTGGTTCCAGCCCGCAATCTCTTTCAGCCGCAGCCCCGCGGGAATATCCGAATTTGTCATGGTGCGCAGGTGCATGGTGAGATGCTAGAACGAACAGAGCAAAAACGGAAGACCATGCGTCAGCGGTTCGAGTACAATCACGCGCGGCAGCTTTCGATGCTGGCGAGGAGTGCGCTACTGTCAGCTGCATCTGCCTGGTCCGGCTGTTGATCAATCGAGGGTGAAGAATGGCCATGTCACATGAGAGGACCTCTGTTCGCGATATCGCGGAACTAGAAGAACTACTGAGCGCGCCGACGGAGGCAACGATCCGAACACTGAGCGCTCTCGATGGCGACATTATCATCTTGGGTGTGGGCGGGAAGATGGGGCCATCACTCGCCCGCATGGCGAAGAGGGCCTCGGAAATTGCCGGAGTCTCGCGGCGCGTCATCGGTGTCTCGCGATTCTCATCCTCGAAGCTAGAGATTCAGTTGCAAGCGTGGGGCGTGGAGACGGTGCGGTGCGATTTGCTGGATCCCGAATCGCTTTCCAACCTGCCCGACGCCGCCAACATTGTTTATATGGCGGGCATGAAGTTTGGGTCCACGGGACAAGAATCTCTGACTTGGGCGATGAACAGTTTTTTGCCGGGACTGGTGAGCCAAAGGTATCGCAAGAGCAGGATCGCGGCGTTCTCCACGGGCAATGTCTACGGGCTCTCGCCTTTTTCGGGTGGCGGCTCGCAAGAAGATGATGCGCTGAATCCTGTAGGCGAATACGCCATGAGCTGTCTTGGAAGAGAACGGATCTTCGAGCACTTCAGCCTCATGGATCACACTAAAATCTCAATACTCCGGCTGAATTACGCCACCGAACTGCGTTACGGCGTGCTGGTGGACATCGCGCAGCGGGTTCACTCCGGGCAAGGCGTCCCGCTGTCCATGGGATATTTGAACGCCATCTGGCAGGGAGATGCCTCTGCCATGAGCCTGCAAGCTCTTGGTTGCGCGTCGGAACCTCCTTTGGTGATAAACATTGCCGGGCCGGAGTTGCTGAGTGTGCGCCGCGTCGCCAAGGAGTTTGGCGAACGATTCCGTAAGCCGGTGCGCTTTGAAGGCGAGGAATCGGGAGACGCGCTCTTGAGCAATGCGAGAAAATCGTATGAGCTCTTCGGCCATCCTCGCGTTAGCTCCGAGCAGATGATGACGTGGATCGCGGACTGGATCAGCCGGGGCGGCGAGACCTTGGCAAAACCCACGCACTTTGAAGAACGCGCGGGACGATTTTAGGAAGAACTCACAGCAGGGCCCGCAGCAGGAAAGGAAGAGCGGCGCCGATGGCAAGGCAACTTGATGTGCGGATTCGGGAGGTTTTGGCGCGCGGCACGGTGATCCCCGCGCATCCTTTGGCACTTACGTCGGAGCGGCGTCTGGACGAAAAGCGGCAAAGGGCGCTCACGCGTTACTACGTCGCCGCCGGCGCGGGCGGCCTGGCCGTGGGCGTTCATACCACACAGTTTGCGATTCGTGACCCACGCATCGGGCTGTTCGAACCCGTCTTGAAACTCGCTGCGGAAGAAATGGACCGGGCAGACCGAGGTCGCCAAGAACCGTTGATTCGAATCGG
>JBGOTL010000145.1:0-8160 GCA_041476465.1 Candidatus Acidiferrum sp.
AGACGCGCCAGTGCGACGCCGGCGCCTTGCCATTCGCCGACAACGCGTTCGACGCAGTCATGGCGCGCTTCGGCTTCATGTTCTTCCCCGACGTCGCGGCGGCAGCCCGCGAGCTCGCCCGCGTGGCCAGACCCGGCGCCCGGGTCTGCACCGCCGTGTGGGGCCCACCGGAGAAGAATCCGTGGGCGACCATCATCATGGGCACGATCGCCAAACACGTCGAGATGCCCGCGCCGCCGCCTGGCTCGCCGGGCCTGTTCCGTTGCGCCGCGGCCGGCTATATGGCCGGGGTCTTTCGCGATGCCGGTTTAAAGAACGTGACGGAGAAAGAGGTCGGCGCTCCGATCCAATTTGATAGCCCCGACGAGTACTTCACCTTCATGAACGAAATCGCCGCGCCAGTGGTGGCGGGTATTGCCAAGGCGGACGAGCCCACGCGCGCCAGAATCAAGGAGGCCGTCCTCGGGCTGGCCGCGCAGAACTCGGTCGGCGGCAAGACCCGTTTCGACGGATCTGCAATCGTCGTCTGCGGCGAGAAATAGCGCGGCTGCTTGCCGCGAGGGGCGGAGCCGCCCGCAGGACGGACACCGCCGACAAGGGTCGCGGACCCGCTGTCGCGTTAATGACTCGGTAGTTCGTTCTGGCATCGTTCAAGGCCAATTTCAATGGCGCACGAAAGTCGAGAGGGAGGTTTCACTATGTTTCCACCGCGAACCCCGGTGCATGTTCAGAATGCTCACAAGAGTATTGTCCCTATTTACGGGTTTCTTGCGAAATATGAGCGTTGGATTGCCGCCCGCGGCGGTGACTATTGCGATTTTGCCCTTGGGAATCCGCAAACGATGCCGCTGGATGAGTTCGTAGCGGCGCTTCGCGACGCAACGACGCCAAAAAATACGTCTTGGTATGCCTACAAGATGAATGAAGCGTCGTCGCGTGAGATTGTTTGTGCTTCACTGAACAATCTCACTGGTTTCGAGTATCCGCCGGAAAACATTTTCATGACCAATGGCGCCACCGGGGCACTTCTCGTGATCATGAATGCGCTTATCGGCCCCGAGGACGAAGTCATTTTCAATAGCCCGCCTTGGTTCTTTTACGAGGGTATGATTTTGAACAGCGGCGGGAGGCCAGTTGCAGTCGACGTTGACCCCGATACATTCGATCTCGATGTTGACGGGATTGAACGGGCGATTACGGACAGGACGCGTTTTATCATCATCAACTCACCGAATAACCCGACCGGAAGAGTCTATTTGCCCGATACTTTAGCGAAGCTCAGCAGCATTCTCGACCGGGCAAGCAAAAATATCGGGCGCCCGATCTACTTAGTGTCTGATGAAGTCTACCGAGCAATCGTGTATGACGGCGCCAAGTTTCACAGCCCGACAAAGTTCTACAAGAACTCGATCATGGTCTACAGTTATGGCAAGACGCTGCTGACTCCGGGGCAGCGCGTCGGATATATCGCGCTTTCACCGCGGATAGACGATGCTGAGGAGTTGCGCACGATTCTTTACTCCAGTCAGATTTTGAGCGGCTGGGCTATGACAAGCGCCTTGATGCAGCATTGCCTTGGAGATCTTGAAAAGATCTCTTTGGATGTGAACGCCTTGCAACGGCGGCGCGACCGTTTTGTCAGGGGACTGCGCGAATGCGGATATCAGGTACGTATGCCTGAGGGGGCATTTTACATTACTCCAAGAGCCCCAATCGAAGACGATGTGGCATTTTCTGATATTTTGGCAAAGGAGGGCGTGTTTTGTCTGCCTGGCAGCGTGGTTAATATGAATGGCTATCTCCGAGCGTCATTGACTGCAAATGACGATATGATCGATCGAGCGCTGCCTATATTCGCCGCTGCGCAAAAGAAAGTGCGGGAAACAATGTAGATCGGACCCCAATTACGCAGCCACCGTTTGGGCCGCATTTCTCACCGCGGCTTAAAACCGCTTACGGCAAGGGCAGCGTAAACTGTTGGAACCATTGAATTGCCTCTGTTTAAGAGGGCTTGGCACGGGCCGTGGTTAATTTTCGAATCCTTCCGCCCCAGCCAATTTTCTCTTCAGGCTTAGTCGTTTTGCGTCGGAAGTCCAGCGCCGACCCAGCCCTTCCAGCCGCCGTCCATCGATTCCACGTTGCTGTAGCCCATTTTCCGCAGATTATCCGCGGAGAGCGCCGAGCGGAAACCACCGCCGCAATACAGCACCAGCTTCGCGCTGGTATCCGGAATCGCCATTTCGATATCCCGCTCCACAATGCCTCGCCCCATGTGCACCGCGCCGGGCAAGTGTCCGTTCGCCCATTCGTTGTCTTCGCGCACATCAATCAGGATGAATTTTTCGCCGGCGTCCATCCGGCGCTTCACATCGGCTACGTTGGTTTCTTTGACGCGGGTCTTGGCGTCCTGGACGAGCTTCAGAAAATTAGGCGCGTGGGCCATGGGGGCCTCCTGGGTCTGGTTTCCGAGCTTAGCACAAGCGCGGCAACGTGATTAAGGCTTGTCCGCTTCGGCGGCGGGCTTTTCCGCGCCGCCCTTCTTTGCGAACGAGCGCACCAAATTAACCAAGTTCCAGCGTACCTTTTCCGAACTGCGGTCCGCTTCCCCGCCAATCATTTTCCCCTTTCCGTTGGAAATGACGTAGAAGATTTCCCCGTCGCTCATATTCGCAATGGAATCGGCATCGCGCCAATCCTTCAGCTGCAGCTTCATCGAGTCGGCCAGATCCCCTTTGCCGTCACCCGTCTTGCCGTGGCACATCGCGCAATCGTAACCGTAAAGCTTGCGCGCTTCCGCAAGGCCTTCCGGCGTCACCTTGATCGGGTTTTTCTTGGCCGCTTCCTCGGGCGGAATTTTGGAATCCGCGCTGGGAACCGAAGTTTCTTTTTGCTGCGCCATGGAAACTCCCAATCCTGCAAGTAACCACGCGCTAGCAAGAAGCAGAGAACGACGCATAACCACCTCCAAACAAGACGGTCGGGCCAACCCTGTGCGTTCGGGGGATTCTGCGCGCATTCTACGCCCGCGGAGCAGGCAAAGAAAGCTCTGGATCACACCAGCTTCCGTTTACTCGGAGCAGCGCGAAGAACCATTGCCGTGTGTGGTGGACGCAAGCGGGTGCTTCCCTAACCGGCTGAATCAGTCCAGGTCGCGCCAGTTCGGGCCAACGCCAATTTCTACAACCAGGGGAACGGCCAGCTTGTGGACGCCTTCCATTTCTTCACGCACCAGTTTTTCCAAGGCTTCTCGTTCCTTCACCGGCGCTTCAAACAGAAGTTCGTCGTGCACCTGCAAGATCATCCGGGCCTCGAATTTCTCGTCGGTCAGGCGCCGGTCGATGGTGATCATGGCCAGCTTGATAAGATCCGCGGCCGTGCCTTGCAGCGGAGAGTTCAGAGCCGTGCGCTCGGCAAAGTTGCGCAGCTGCATCTGCGGTGAATTGATTTCCGGAATGGGGCGAATACGGCCAAACAGCGTTTTTGCCATGCTGGTCTTGCGCGTTTCCGTGAGCGCGCGGTCGAGGTACTCCTTCACGCCCCGATAGCGCGTGAAGTACGCGTTGATGAAGCGCGCGGCTTCCTTCTGCTCGATGCCCAGCTGTTGCGCCAGGCCAAATGGCGAAAGGCCATAAATGATGCCAAAATTGATGGCCTTGGCGGCGCGGCGGTGCTCCGCGGTTTGCGCCAGCGGCCCAACTCCGAAAACTTCCTGCGCGGTCCGCGCGTGAATGTCTTCTCCATTGCGAAAAGCATCGATCAGAACGGGGTCTTCTGAAAAATGCGCCATGACGCGCAATTCGATTTGTGAGTAGTCTGCGGAGAGCAATATCTTTCCTTTTTCAGCGACAAACGCCGCGCGAATCTCCCGCCCCAGTTCGCTGCGAATGGGAATGTTTTGCAAATTGGGGTCGGACGAACTAAGCCGCCCCGTGGCCGTGCCGGTTTGCGACAAACTGGTGTGCAACCGCCCGGTTTCCGGATGAATCAGCTTCGGCAACGCATCCACATACGTGGATTTCAGCTTGGCGATTTCCCGGTACTCCATCACTTTCGCGGGAAGCGGATGCTGCGCCGACAGCTCTTCGAGAATGTCCGCCGCCGTCGAGCGCGCCTTGGCCTTCCCCCGCCGCGCGGAAGGCTGGAGGTTCAGCTTGTCAAAAAGAATTTCCGCCAGTTGCGCGGGTGAATTGACGTTGAATTCGTATCCGGCAAACTGCCAGATCTCTTTTTCCAGCCGGCGCACTTCCTTCTCCATGGACTGCGACATTTTGTCGAGCGCCTTGGGGTCGACACGAATCCCGGCGCGCTCCATGTCGGCAAGGACCGGCGCAAGCGGCAGATCAATCGCTTCGTAGACTTTGGCGAGCTGCTGCTCGTCAACCTGCGCTCGCAGCGCTGGCGCCAGCCGCTGGAGAAAATCAGCGCGCTCCCCCGGCGCCCCACTGAGCATCACGTTGAACTGCCGCATCACCACGTCCGCGAAATTGTGATTCGCGGTCGTCGGCCGCACAAGATACGAGTAAAGCTGCGTTGCGTGCTCCATCTTCGCGGCTCGGCCCGTCAGTAACTGAAAAAGTTTTGCATCGTGAACGATTTTCGGTCGTTTCGCATCACCCAGCACCGCAGCAAGCGCCTTCAGCGCTTCGCCTTTTTCGTCGAACCACACCGAGCGGCCTTCGCCGGCCTTCGCGGAAACTTCGATTGACGCGATACGCGTCCCGAAACCCTCACTTTCACGTTCACCCTTTTCCAAATTCAGCCAAACCGCCAGCGGCTGCTTCGCGGGAAGTTTCCCGAGGTACTCACGAAATTTCCCCACGCTCGCCAACTGCGCATAGTTGTTGTTCGCCGTTTCGCCACCTGCAGGGGCTGATGCCGCCACCACCTCGCTCCCCAGCTCCCGCAGCAGCGAATTAAATCCCAGCTCCCGGTAAAGCGCGGCGAGCAAACCTGTATCCGGCTCGCGGCGTTCCAGTGCCTGCAAGTCCAGCTCCATCGGCACATCCGTCGCGATGGTCGCCAGTTGTTTGGACATCATCACCTGCTCGCGCTGCTGTTGCAGCGCTTCGCGATACCTCTTGTTGGAAACTTCATCGGCGTGGTCCAGCGCATTTTCCACGCTTCCATACTTCTGGATCAGTTCCCTCGCGCCTTTTTCACCGATGCCCTTGGCTCCGGGAATGTTGTCCACCGTATCGCCCATCAGCGCCATCACATCAATCACTTTTTCCGGTGGCACTCCGAGAATCTCCTCAACTTTCTTCTCATCCACGATCACGTCAGCCTTCGCGCCGCCCGAACCTGTGCGCAGCGTGCGAATGTTTTTTCCAACCAGCTGCATCATGTCCTTGTCATTGGTGATGATGAGGACATCCAGTTGTTTTTTTTCTCCTTGCCGGGCCATCGCCCCGATCACATCATCGGCTTCGTAACCTTGGAATTCCAAAATGGGTAGACGCATCGCTTCGCATAGCTGTCGCACATAGGGGATTTGCACGGAAAGATCGTCCGGCATCGGTGGACGCTGCGCTTTGTACTTTTCAAAAAGTTTGTCGCGGAACGTGGGACCCTTGGTGTCGAACACGATGCCCATGTAGTCCGGCTCGTAGTCCTTGATCAGCCGTCGAAGAATGTTTGCAAACAGGAAGGGTACCTTGGTGGGAATCCCCGAAGGCGCATTCATGCGATTCATCGGGGCATAAAACGCGCGGTAGATATGCGCCATCGCGTCCACAAGGAAGAGCTTTTTGGCTGCTGCAGGCATCGCGCGAGTATAGCAAAGCCTCGGGGCGCACGCCGGAAACGCCGCCTGCACAAATTGTTTAGATGATCCCCAGCGGCTTCGCCACCTCGGCCAGAATGCCAGCGGCTTTCAGCAAATGTTCGCGCTTGTGCGCCGCGCTCACAATCGCCCGCAGCCTCGCTTTACCTTCGGCGACCGTCGGGAAGCCTACGGCTGGAGCAAACACGCCCGCCTCAAACAATTTTTTGGAAAACTCGAACGCTTTCGCCGCGTCGCCCACGTGAATCGGAATGATCGGCGTCTCGCTCACCTTAAATTGAAACCCGCGCTTCTTCAACTCGCGCTTGAAAAACTTCGTATTCGCCCACAGCTTCTTCACCAGCTTTTCGCCTTCCGGCGAATCCAGCAGCGCAAACGCCGCCTGGCACGCCGCTGCGGTAGCCGGCGGGTGCGACGTCGAAAAAAGGAACGGCCGCGCGCGTAAATAGAGAAAATCGATCAGGTCGCGCGAGCCGCAGACGTACCCTCCCATCGCCCCAATCGCCTTGCTGAGCGTCCCCACCTGAATGTGCACGCGCCCGTGGCATCCAAAATGATCAATCGTCCCGCGCCCGCCGCGCCCCAGCACGCCCGACGAGTGCGCGTCGTCCACCATCATGATGCAATTATATTTTTCCGCGAGATCGCAAAGCGCCGGCAGTGGCGCAATGTCTCCATCCATCGAAAACACTCCGTCGGAAATAATCAGTTTCTTGCCTGAAAATGTGGCGTGCTCCTGCAGGATCCGCTCGCAGTCTCTGACATCCTTGTGCTTGAAAACCTTGATCGTCGCCTTCGATAGTCGCGCGCCATCAATGATCGAAGCGTGGTTCAGCTCATCGGAAATAATCAGGTCTTCTTTCCCCAGCACCGCGGAAACCGTCCCCGCATTCGCCGTGAACCCGGACTGGAACACCACGCACGCTTCCACGTTCTTGAAGCGCGCGATCTGCTCTTCCAATTCCATGTGCAGCTTCATCGTGCCGGCTATCGTCCGCACCGCGCCCGCGCCCGCCCCGTATTTGCGCACTGCTTCCAGCGCGGCCTTGCGCAGCGCTTTGTGCGTCGTCAATCCAAGATAGTTGTTCGACGCCAGGTTGATCACTTCCCGGCCATCGAACGTGCACACCGCTTTCTGTTCGCCTTCCAGCACGCGCAGCTTTGGCGCCATGCCTTTCGCGCGCAACTCCCCCAGGGTATCCGAAATGTATTGCAACGGATTCTGCTTTGTCGTTTGTGTTCCCACGTCACTCATATTCTGTCTCCCAATTCTCCGTGTACTCCGCTCCTCTGCGTTAATTCTTCGTCTTTTTCCTTCGCGTTTATCGCGGCAGCCCATTTGGATACATCAAAATCTTCCCCGCCAGCCCGCCCTGCAACAGCGTAAACGCTTCTTCAAACTTCTCCAGCGTGGTGCGTTCCCCAAACAGGGGCTCCAGATCGAGCCGTCCCGCATTCAGCAACGCCGTCATTTGCACCCAGGTGTCGTACATCCGCCGCCCATAAATGCCCTGCACCGTCGCGCCCTTAAAAATCACGTCGTTCACCAGGTCCAGCGGCACATTCTCCGTCGGAATGCCCAGCAGCGACGCCCTGCCTCCGGCCCGCAACGCTTTGAAACCCTGCTGAATCGCCGTGGGATTCCCGCTCATCTCCAGCAACACATCCACTCCGGTTTCTTCGGTCTCCGACAAAATCCGCGCCACCGCATTCTCGCTCGCTGGATTCAGCACCACGTCCGCGCCCATCTTCTTGGCCATCGCTCGGCGGTGCTCGTTGGTTTCCGTCGCAAACACCGTCGAACTGCCGCAAGCCTTCGCCACCGCAACCGCCATCAGCCCAATCGGCCCGCAGCCCGTGACCAGCACCGTCTGCCCGGCGATCGCTCCCGCCAGCACCGTGTGCACGGCGTTGCCCAGCGGATCGAGAATCGCTCCGTAATGCTCCGGAATCACCGGATCCAGCTTCCAGATATTCGACGCCGGAATTTTCACGAATTCCGCGAACGCGCCATCCTGATCGATCCCAAGTATGTGCAGATTCTGGCAGATATGCGCTTCGCCCAGCCGGCACTGGTGGCAATGCCCGCAATTCACGTGCATCTCCGCGCTCACAAAGTCGCCGGGTTTTACCGCGGTCACCTCTTCACCAGCGCGTTCAACCACCCCGCAAAATTCATGCCCCAGCGTTACCGGCGGCTTGATGCGCCCCTGCGACCAGCGGTCCCACCCATAAATGTGCAAATCCGTCCCGCAAATCGACGCGGCTTTTACCCGCACAAGAACATCGCTTGCTCCGATCGCGGGAATCGCGACGCTGGTAATCTGCAGCCCCTTCGCAGCCTGCATCTTCCGCAACGCCTTCATCATCGTCGCCAT
>JBGOTL010000146.1:0-8115 GCA_041476465.1 Candidatus Acidiferrum sp.
ATGGTTTCAAAGGTTCAGGGGAGAAAGTCGCGGTAATTCAGAAATGGGACGCAAGGCACAACTCGCAGAAACGCGCAATATCGGCATCATGGCGCACATCGACGCCGGTAAGACCACGTCGACTGAGCGCATCCTGTTCTATACCGGCGTGACTTACAAGATCGGTTCAGTGGATGAAGGCACAGCCACCATGGACTGGATGGAACAGGAGCGCGAGCGCGGCATCACCATCACCAGCGCGGCGACGACCGCTGCGTGGGACCGCTTCGGCAAGAAATATCGCGTCAACATTATCGATACGCCGGGCCACGTGGATTTCACGGTGGAAGTGGAGCGCTCGCTGCGCGTTTTGGACGGCGCGGTCTGTGTGTTCGACTCCGTCGCGGGCGTGCAGCCGCAGTCGGAAACGGTGTGGCGTCAGGCGGACAAGTACCGCGTGCCGCGCATCTGTTTCGTGAACAAGATGGACCGTATGGGCGCGGACTTCGACCACGTGATCCGCACCATCCGCCAGCGCCTCGGAGCCCACCCCGTTCCTCTGCAGTTTCCCCTCGGCCGCGAAGATAATTTCATCGGCATCATCGACTTCCTGGAAGAAAAAGTGGTGGTGTGGCTCGAGGAGGGGCTAGGCGCAAAGTTTGAGGAATTTCCCGTTGCGCAGCTTTGGGACAAAGCCTTCGTCGCATCGCGTCCGGACGTTGCCGCAGCGCTGAAGGGTTCCGCGATCGACAAGAAGTTTTATGACGATCACCGCAATAAGGTGATCGAATACATCGCGGAACATGACGACACCGTCATCGACAAGTATTTGAACGAAGGCACGCTGAACCTGGATGAGATGCGCAAGTCCATCCGCAAGTCGACGCTGGCGCTGAAGATTGTGCCGGTGCTGGCGGGTTCCGCGTTCAAGAACAAAGGCATTCAACCACTGCTGGACGCTGTCGTGGATTACTTGCCGTCGCCGACGGATGTGCCGCCGCT
Source organism: Candidatus Acidiferrum sp. (assembly GCA_041476465.1). Lineage (GTDB taxonomy): Bacteria > Acidobacteriota > Terriglobia > Acidiferrales > UBA7541 > Acidiferrum. The sequence goes on from JBGOTL010000146.1 coordinate 982, forward strand.
CGAGGGTGTTAACCCGGAGAATGATGAGGTAGTCTTGCGCCGTGCTTCCGACGATGCGCCGTTTTCAGCGCTGGCGTTCAAGATCATGACCGACCCGTTCGTCGGCCACGTAACCTATATCCGCGTGTATTCCGGCGTTTTGAAGTCCGGCAGCTACGTATACAACTCTGGAAAGCGCACGCGTGAGCGCATCAGCCGGCTGCTGCAGATGCACGCGAACAAGCGCGAAGAAATTGACGAAATCTATGCGGGTGACATTTGCGCCTGCGTGGGCCTGAAGAGCGTAAATACCGGCGATACGCTGTGCGACGAAGAGAAGCAAGTCATCCTGGAATCAATTGAATTCCCCCAGCCGGTGATTTCCGTGGCCATCGAGCCGAAAACCAAGGCAGATCAGGACAAGCTGGGCGTGGCCATGCAGAGGCTGGCGCAGGAAGATCCGACCTTCCGCGTGTCCACCGAACCGGACACTGGGCAGACGCTGATCTCCGGCATGGGCGAATTGCATTTGGAAATTATTGTGGATCGCATGAAGCGCGAGTACAACGTGGAAGCCAATGTGGGCCGCCCGCAGGTGGCGTATCGCGAAACGATTCGCAAGAAAGCCACCGCCGAAGGCAAATACATCAAGCAGACCGGCGGCCGCGGCCAGTACGGGCATTGCGAGATCGAATTGCATCCGATACCCAGCTCCAGCCGCGAGAGCATGAAAGAAATGTCCACGGACGATCTCGACGCGCTGGCCAAGCAAGTGGTCGGCGGCCCGGCCGGAAAGTGGAAGTACGACAAGGAACACCGCTTCCTTTTTATTGACAAAGTCGTGGGCGGATCGATTCCGCGCGAATTCATCGCCCCCATCGAAGCGGGCATCCGGGAAGCTCTGGACAATGGCATTTTGGCGGGCTTCACGATGGTGGATGTGGCGGCAGTGCTGGTCGACGGCAGCTACCACGACGTGGACAGCTCAGAAATGGCCTTCAAGATCGCGGGTTCCATGGCCTTCAAAGCAGCCTGCGCCAAGGCCTCGCCGGTTCTTCTCGAGCCCATCATGAAAGTGGAAGTGGTGGTTCCGGAAGAATACATGCCGCAGGTGTTCGGCGATTTGAATGCCCGGCGTTCCGCCATTCAAGGTACGGAAAACCGCGCAGGCAGCAACGTAATCCGCGTGGAAGTGCCGCTGGCGCAGATGTTCGGCTACGCCACGGACCTGCGCAGCCGCACCCAGGGCCGCGCCACTTTTACCATGCATTTTTCGCATTATGCCGAGGCCCCCAACGCTATCGCCGAAGAAGTAATCGCGAAGACCAGCGGCAAGGTGGCCAGGTAAACAAATGATAGAAGCAAAGCACAATATTGAGTTTCTGGAGAATGTTTCGGTTGCTGCCCCCAGTGGTGGGGCTGCTGCAGCCTTGGGCTATAAGTTTCGAGTCGATGGAAAAATCAAGGTGACGGTTTGGGCTTCCCTTTTTGAGGGAGGACTTTCACAGGAACAAGTTAAAGACTTAGCTAGAAAACAAATCGAGGCGGTGCTTGGCAGCGGCCTTGAACTCAAGGATGATGCCGAGCTGAAATTCAAGTCCTAGGATTATTTAGATTTTCGAGGAGCGGAGAAAGCAATGGCGAAGGAGAAATTCGAGCGCACCAAGCCACACGTAAACATCGGGACGATTGGGCATATTGACCATGGCAAGACGACGCTGACGGCGGCGATCACCAAGGTGCTGTCGAAGCACAACCCGAAGGTGCAGTTTCGGGCGTTTGATTCGATTGACAACGCACCGGAAGAGCGCGAGCGGGGCATCACCATAGCGGTGTCGCACGTGGAGTACGAGACGGCGAACCGGCACTACGCGCACATGGATTGCCCGGGGCACGCGGACTACATCAAGAACATGATCACCGGAGCGGCGCAGATGGACGGCGCGATTTTGGTGGTGGCGGCGACCGATGGACCGATGCCGCAGACGCGGGAACATATATTGCTGGCGCGGCAGGTGGGGGTCCCGGCGGTGGTAGTGTTTTTGAACAAGTGCGACATGGTGGAGGATGCGGAGTTGCTGGAGCTGGTGGAGTTGGAAGTACGGGAGCTGTTGAAGAGTTACCAGTTTCCGGGGGACACCATACCGGTGATCAAGGGTTCGGCGCTGCAGGCGTTGAATGGGGACGCCAAGTGGGAGAAGGCGATAGAGGATTTGATGGAAGCGGTGGACAAGAACGTGCCGCTGCCGGTGCGGGATGTTGACAAGCCGTTTGCCATGCCGATTGAGGATATATTTTCGATATCGGGGCGGGGGACGGTGGTCACCGGGCGCATCGAGCGGGGCAAGGTAAAGGTAGGGGAAGAAGTGGAGATTGTAGGGTTCCGGGCGACGCAGAAGAAGGTAGTGACGGGCGTGGAGATGTTCAAGAAGTTGTTGGACGAAGGGCTGGCGGGAGACAACGTGGGGTTGCTGCTGCGCGGGACGGAGAAAGAGGATGTGGAGCGCGGGCAGGTGGTGTGCAAGCCTGGGAGCATCACGCCGCACACGAAGTTCAAGGCGGAAGCGTACGTATTGACGAAGGAAGAAGGCGGGCGGCACACGCCGTTTTTTTCAGGGTATAGGCCGCAGTTTTACTTTCGGACCACGGATGTGACGGGGGACATGAAGTTGGCGGCGGGGGTGGAGATGGTGATGCCCGGAGATAACGTGAGCTGCGAAGTGACGCTGATTACGCCGGTGGCGTTGGAAAAGGGTTTGCGGTTTGCCATTCGCGAAGGCGGGCACACGGTCGGCGCCGGAGCGGTCACCGAGGTCATCGAATAGTTCGGGGAGCCGGTTAAGCACAGGGTTTTGAAAGGGTCTTAAATTCATGCGCGAGATCATTACGTTGCAGTGCGGCGATTGCAAGAACCGCAACTACACAACGACAAAGAACAAGAAAAAGCACACCGAGCGTTTGGAAACGAAGAAGTTCTGCAACACTTGCCGCAAGCAGACGGCGCACAAGGAAGTGAAGTAACTTTTCGTATTCGCAAGGGAGAGCGGCGGACAGGTTTTGATTTTACCCTTCGCCCGCTTCGCGGGCTCAGGGTAAAGGGGAGTCGTCCAACGGCTAGGACTCCGGTCTCCAAAACCGGGTATGGGGGTTCGAGTCCCTCCTCCCCTGCCAGATATTAGGGAGGACAGGCCGAAACGCCGGTCCTCCGAAGAAGAAGAGGACGAATGGCCACGCAGGCGGTCAAAGTGAAGAACGAAGAGTCGCAAGGCGGAGCGGGCTCCGAGCTGGGCAACAAAGTTACCGGCACGATTGCGAATAGCCGCGAATTCTTGCACGAAGTCCGTGTGGAGATGAAGCAGGTTACCTGGCCGAGCCGCGAAGATGTGGTTTCGACGACCGGCGTGGTCATCGCCACCGTCGCTTTTTTCGGATTTTTTCTGGCCGTTGTGGATTGGCTTGTGCAGCGTGGTGTAGCGCAGTTATTCAAAGCGTTTGGCGTCTGAAGGGGATCCAAGATCCATGTCCATGCAGTGGTACATCATCCACACGTATTCCGGCTTTGAGAAGAAGGTCAAGGAAAGCCTGGAGAGCCGCGTGGCAGCATTCAGCCTGCAGGACAAAATCGGCCGCGTGCTGATCCCGATGGAAGACGTTGTGGAAGTGCGCAGCGGCAAAAAGGTTGTTTCCTCGCGCATGTCTTATCCGGGCTATGTGCTTGTGGAGATGGACCTCGATGAAAATACCTGGCACACGGTGCGTTCGACGCCGCGTGTGACCGGCTTCGTAGGTTCGGCCACGTCGCCTTCGCCGCTTTCCGAAGCGGAAGTGGACGGCATCATCAATCGCGTGCACACGCCGCAGGATCGCCCGAAGCCGAAAGTGGTGTTCGAGCGAAATGAACAGGTACGCATCGTGGACGGTCCGTTCGCGAATTTCAACGGCATGGTGGAGGAAATTGACAACGACCACAGCCGCTTGAAGGTTTCGGTAACTATTTTTGGCCGGTCAACGCCGGTTGAACTGGACTTTGCGAGCGTGGAAAAGCTCGGGTAAATCGCGGCGCGCGAGCGCGGCGAAATGAAGGAATGAGATTGCAGACCGCTTTGCGGTCGCACAAGAACGAGGTAGAGGGAAATGGCGCCAAAGAAGATACAGACAACCATCAAGCTGCAGCTGGTGGCCGGCAAGGCAACGCCTGCGCCGCCGGTGGGTACCGCGCTCGGCCCGCACGGGTTGAACATCATGGATTTTTGCAAACAGTTCAACGCCAAGACCGGCAAGGAACCCGAAGGCATGGTTTTTCCGGTGCTGGTGACGGTGTACACCGACCGCACCTTCACTTTCATATTGAAGACGCCGCCGGCTTCGGTGCTGTTGCTCCGCGCGGCGGGGATTGCCAAGGGTTCCGCCGAGCCGAACCGAAATAAGGTAGGCAAAGTAACCAGGAAGCAAGTCGAGGAGATCGCCAAGATCAAGCTGGTGGATTTGAACACCTCGAATATTGAATCCGCGGTCCGCACGGTGATGGGCACGGCCCGCAACATGGGTTTGGAAGTCGTTTAAGAAAAACTGTCGAAGTTGGTCTCGCAAGAGAAGGAATTTAGAGGGAGCTGTTCGCAATGGCAAAGAAAGCTGGCAAGCACGTGGAAAATGCGCGCAAGAAGGTAGAAGCGCGCCCGCACAAGCTCGCGGAAGCGGCGGAGCTGATCAAGAAGACGCACCACACCAAGTTTAATGAAACGGTGGAACTCGCCATCAACCTGGGCGTCGATCCCAAGCATTCCGACCAGGTGGTCCGCGGCACAGTGGTTCTGCCGCATGGCCTGGGCAAGGCGGTTCGCGTGCTGGTTATCGCCAGCGGCGAAAAGGTCCGCGAAGCGCAGGAAGCGGGCGCGGATTTCGTAGGCGGCGACGACGTGGTGCAGAAGATCGTGGATGGCTGGACGGATTACGACGCGGTGATCGCCACGCCAGACATGATGAAGTCCGCAGGTAAACTCGGCAAAGTTCTGGGTCCGCGCGGTTTGATGCCGAACCCGAAGACCGGCACGGTGACCTTCGACGTCGCCAAGGCCATCAAGGAAACCAAGGCCGGCAAAGTGGAATTCCGCGTCGACAAGGCGGGCATTGTGCACTGCCCCATCGGTAAGATTCAGTTTACCGCCGCGAACCTTGCGGAAAACGCCCACGCGGTGATCCACGCGGTCCTGAAGGCCAAGCCGGCCGCGGCCAAAGGCAAGTACGTCAAGAAAATTACCCTGACCTCGACCATGGGCCCGGGCATCGTGATTGACCTGGTGGAAGCGGAGGCCCTGGCGACGGCCGCCTAGTGGCGAGGAACGTAGCAGAGCGAAATCATGAAAAAACGCACTGAAAAACAGCACGATCTAGACAAACTGAAGACCGATCTGGCGAAGATTTCGTCCGTTATTTTGACGACCTTCCAGGGCATCTCGGTGGAAAACGATACCAAGCTCCGCCGCGCCGTGCAGGCCGCTGGCGGCAAGTACCAAGTCGTGAAGAACACCATCGCGGAACGCGCCGGAGCGGGCACGCCCGCCGAAGGGGTGCTGAAGAATCTTACCGGAACGAATTCCATCGCCTATACCAACACCGACCCGGTGGCCCTGGCCAAGGCGCTCACCAAGATTGCCAAGGATGTTCCGGCGTTTCAATTCAAGGCCGGTATGGTGGAAGGCCGCGTCATTTCAATCGCGGAGATTCAGCAGCTTGCGAATCTCCCGTCGAAAGAAGAGTTGCTCAGCAAGATCATGTACCTGCTGAACGCTCCGGCGCAGCGCATTGCCGCGGCGCTGACTGCGCTGCCGCGGAACCTCGCGGTGACCGTAAACGAAGCCATCAAGGCCAACAAGTTTGGGTCCAGCGAGCCCAGTTCTGGAGCTAGCCCCGAAGCGGCCCAGTAATATTTGCATTCAATTTTGAGAGGAGAAGAAAGAGTCATGTCGAAAGTAGATAGCATCCTGGATGAAATCAAGGGACTGACGCTGCTTGAAGCGTCCGACCTGGTGAAGAAAATAGAAGAGGCCTTCGGCGTCTCCGCGGCTGCGGCCACGGTAGTCGCTGGAGGCGGCGCGGCGGCAGCAGGCGCAGCGGCGGCGGAAGAGAAGACGGAATTCACCGTCGTTCTCACCGATGTCGGCGGCAACAAGATCAACGTCATCAAGGCGGTTCGCGAAGTCACCAGCCTGGGCTTGAAAGAAGCCAAGGACCTGGTTGACGGCGCTCCAAAGACCGTCAAAGAGGGCGTGAACAAGGACGAAGCGGCCACCATCAAAAAGAAGTTCGAAGACGCCGGCGCCAAGGTGGAGATCAAGTAGTTTGCCGGCTGTGCGGCGGTCGCCAGAAGTGGCGGCTACTTCGCGGCGGCGGAAGACTTTGTAGTACGGCTTTCGGTTTAGGCGTGGCTCCATCAGGTTGTCCGTTTCGCGGACGGCCGAAGTAACGACGAGTCGCGCCAGAGGAATTACATACGCAAGTCGTGGCGGGTCATGGTTACAGCTTCACGAGTCCCTCTTGGACCGCCCGTTGCCGTGTGCGCGCTGACTATGGGCGGAAAGCGCTGCGCCACGGCGATGATGTGTGTTTTGCTTATTTTTCCGCACGCCGCCCCTAAGGGATGCCCGCCGCTTCGCGGCGACACCTGAGTTTGGCCGCTTCGCGGCCGCAGATAACGAGGTAGATCAAGCATGCCGACCAGCAATCAGCACGTCCGGGAACGCCAGCGCCTGGATTTTGCCAAAATCCACGGCTCGATTCAGATTCCCAACCTGATTGAAGTCCAGATGAAGTCTTATCAGCGCTTTCTGCAGATGGACCTTCTGCCGAGCGAGCGCGATGACGGCGGACTTCAATCGGTCTTCACCTCGGTATTTCCGATCAAGGATTTCCGCGAGATGTCGCAGCTGGAATTCGTGGACTACTCGATCGGCAACTGGGAGTGCAAGTGCAATAACCTGAAGGGCCTGCATCACCTGCGGGCGACTTGCCGGAACTGCGGCGCTTCCGTGGTGACCAATCCGTACCAAACCGGCGATGTCATCTGCCACAAGTGCGGTACGTTCAACAAGAACACTCCGACGTTCTGTAACAAGTGCGGCGACCCGGTAGCCATGCAGCTGAAGTATGACGTGAACG
>JBGOTL010000147.1:0-8057 GCA_041476465.1 Candidatus Acidiferrum sp.
AGTACGCAGAAAAGAGTGACGCGAATCGTTTTCACGCGGCGAAGAATGCGCCGCGCAAGGGCAGACGGAGAGTCTACTTGCGCGGCGCATTGGTATTCTTAACGAGCTTCAGCGGCTGCCGGTGTAGCTGGCGTTGCTGGCTGTTATGGAAGGCACAGTAATGGTGTTATCCATGCGCACCAGAATTCCTGTCTGCGCAGGGAGTTCGACGTCCTTGCCTTTGCGGGCGACGACGTAGGCGGCGCTTCCGGCGAGGCCAAGTCCGAAACCGCGCATCGCATGGCTGAATACAGCGCCGACCAGCGTACCACCTCCGGTGCCGATGGCGCCGCCGAGCACGTCACCCTTGTAGTCGTGCTTTTCCTGCACAACCTGTCCTTCTTCTACCTTGAGGTCCTTGCGCTTCTTGCCCTCGGCCTGGCCGCGTGGTTGCTCAAAGGCGATGATGCTCATCTGAATGGGAATGAGGCGGCTGTCTACTTCCAGGGAGCGAAAGGTGAGACTCATATACGCCTGCCCGCGAAAGACTGAAAAACGACGGGCCTTTTCGACGGTGCCGATGAGGCCGTTGACGCGCGTGCCGGCGGGAATCAGCAACTGGTTGCCGAGATACACGGGTTCAGCGACGACCGCGACGAAAGGGTCACCGTCCCTGGATGCGGATGAGCTGATGGAGTTCAAAAGCGTGAGATGAACCTGGGTACCCTGCAGGACCTGGCGCGGCTCCGCGTAAGATGCGGGAGCGGCGGTGCACAAAAGTGCGCCAGCCAAAACGATTGCTACAAATGATTTCATGGACTTCCTCCTGCCGGCACGTTGTGTGCGGGCTTGGCCCCGTATCGTGGGGCGCAGCGAGGCAATACCTCGATGCGTTCCGCTGGCGCGGCGGACCTGCGTCCCGGTTGCCCGGGTGCGCGAGGAGGATGGGGAGGAACTCCATCCGCAATGATGCTACCTCAGGCAGACAAGGGCATTTGAATAAATTTGCAATAGCGTGTTCGCAAAGGGCAATGGCAGGAATCGTAGTACAGGGCCTTGCCCGACGGTCTTTACTGGTGGTAGGTTGTGCACACCGTGTCCTGGGGAGGTCACGGAACTCATGAAAAACCGCGTGCTGCATTTTGCCATTGGGTTTGCACTGACCCCGCTGCTTCTCGCACCTTCTGTAGCAGGCCAGGGGAAAACAGAATCCGCTGCTCCTGCTCACAAGATCATTCACTATGGCGACTTGAAATGGTCGCCGATCATTAAGAACACGGACATGGCGGTGGTTTCCGGCGATCCGAATGCGGCCGGCGCTTCATACGTCCTGCGGATCCGCTGCGCGGACGGGGCAAAAATACCGGCGCATTGGCATCCCGAGGATGAAAACGCTACAGTGCTCAAAGGAACGTTCCTTGTGGGCATCGGCGAAAGCTACGATGAAACGAAGTTGCAGGCCATGAATGCCGGAAATTTTACGATCATGCCCAAAGAGATGCGCCACTTCGGAGCCTGCAAAGGCGAAACCATCGTTCAGGTTCACGGAACGGGTCCGTTCAAGGTGAACTGGGTGAATCCTGCCGACGTGCCGCCGCCTGATGCTCCGGCTGCAGCGACAGCGAAACCGAAGCCGTGATCCGCTGCCGATAACGGGAAGCTACAAAGCCAATTCGAACGGACGATTCGAGCAACGAATCAAAAGCGGCACGGGCCGCGCGCTTTGTCTGCGCTCGCGACGGTGTGCTAAACTTTTCTTCGCAGCGGCGCGAACTCGCGCGACTGCCGGAGCGTGGAACTTCGGGCTCTGTGCAACGAGGTCCCGCGAACCCCGCCAGGCCCGGAAGGGAGCAACGGTACCGGGATAGCCTCGGGTGCCGCAGATCACCCGAAGTTCCTCTCATCGAAGAGGTCTTCAGTGGTCAGTTATCAGTTTTCTCCGGGAGGATTGCTGAGAGATGCGCCCAGTTTTTTCTACACTGAGATCTGATTACTGATAACTTCCCCATGAGCTATCAAGTCATAGCCCGCAAGTGGCGCCCGCAGACCTTTGCTGATCTTGTCGGGCAGGCGCACGTCACGGCGACGCTTGCCAACGCCATCAGGAATAATCGCGTCGCGCACGCCTACATTTTTTCCGGCGCGCGCGGCGTGGGCAAGACCACCGCGGCGCGCATTCTTGCCAAAGCGCTGAACTGTGTGAACGGTCCGACGCCGGAGCCTTGCGGCGAATGCGATTCGTGCAAAGAGATCGCCGCGGGCACTTCGCTGGATGTAATCGAAATTGACGCGGCTTCAAACCGCGGGATTGACCAGATCCGCGAGTTGCGCGAGATGGTGCGGTACGCGCCGGCGGCTTCGCGGAACAAGGTGGTCATCCTGGACGAAGCGCACATGCTGACGGGCGAAGCGTCCAATGCCTTGCTGAAGACGCTCGAAGAACCGCCGGACCGCGTCACTTTCGTGATGGCGACGACCGAGCCGGAGAATCTGGCCGACACGATCCGTTCGCGCTCGCAACATTTCCATTTTCGCGCGCTGACGTTTGCGGAGATTACCGGACGCCTCAGGGAAATCGCCCAGAAGGAAGAATTGGAGATTGAAGCGGGCGCGTTCGCGGTGATTGCCCGCATGGCGGAAGGCAGCTTGCGCGATGCATTGTCGTTGCTGGAACAAGCGCGCGCGTACTGCGGCGAGAAGATTTCCGATAAGGAAGTGCGCGAACTGCTGGGAGTGGTGCCCGAAGATTCGCTGAATGAGCTGGTCGAAGCAATCGCGGATGGTTCGGCGGAACGCGTGCTGAGCCTGGTGCACACCTTCCAAAAGGATGGGCGCAACCTGCAGCACTTCTGCCGCGAAGCAATCCGCCACATGCGGAACCTGCTCATCACACGGGTGTGCGGCGCGGATTCGGAGTTGATCGCAGCGACACCGGACCAGCGGCCTGCGCTGGCAAAAGCGGCGGCCCTGTTCAGCGAAGAAGACCTGACCCGGTTTTTTCAAATATTGCTGCAGACGGATGACGACTTGCGGCGCAAGCTGGATCCGCGCGTGCATCTTGAAATGGGCCTGCTGCGATTGATTAACGCGTCGCGGCTCGCGCCGTTGGAGGAATTACTTGCGGAGGTACGCGGCGAGGCGCGAGTGGCGAGTACGACTGCCAATACGACGCGCAGCGCGCCGGCCGCGAGCACTGCGACGAACTCACTCGCATCGCGCACGGCATTTTCTGCCGCGTCGTTTCCCGCTTTAGGCGCAGCGACGGCCCCGGCACTGGACAAAACGAAATCTTCCGCGGTGCAAACTGCAACGGCCGTAGAAAGTTCAGCGACAACCGCGCACGCCGAGGGCCTGAGCGAAGCACAGGTCGCGAAAATCAAGGCTACGATTCAAGCACAACAGAAATTTATCGGAGAGCTCCTTCAGCACAGCAGCAGGTGGGAGCTGGACGGCGGCGAATTGCGAATTTATTTTCCAGCGGAGAAGAATTCTTTCGCAGGATTGATCGAAGGACGCGAGACGCTGGAAAAGATCCGTGCCGCATCGAGCACGGTGCTCGGGCGCGCGGTGCGCGTCTGTGCTAAACTTGAAACAGCGGCGGCAGCGGCGGCTTCGCGCGCAAGCACAAGGACCCAGGATTTGCAGGCGCAATTTGAGCGCGACCCGATGGTGAGATCGTTGCTACAACGGTTCGGTGGAAAAATATCGGAAGTAAAGCGCGGTCCAGAGGAGTAAGGTTAAGTCAGCTGGTTTAACCGGGAAAGAAAATGGAAGTCAGCGCACTCCAACAAATGCTTTCGCGATTCCGGCAACTGCAGGAAGACTTGCAGCGGCAGGTAAATAACGTCACGGTCGAGGCCTCGGCCGGCGGCGGCATGGTCGTGGTAAAAATGAATGGTCAGAAGCAGGTAGTGGACGTGCGCATCGAGCCGGACGTTTTTGCGAACAAGGATCAGGAAATGCTGCAGGACCTGGTGCGCGCCGCGGTGAACGAAGCGGGGCGCCGCGTAGATGAAGAACTCGCCAGCCAGATGAAGAACCTCGCGGGAACCATCCCCGGCGGCATGGCGGGCCTTAAAATTCCTGGCTTGTTTTAACTTTCGAAAGCAGTTCTCTTCCCATCGCGATTTGCGCCCGCCCGTGCGGCTGTGCTACACATCACTCATGGCTGATTTTGCTGCTCCCGTGGAACGCCTCATTGACGAACTGAAGCACTTGCCTGGCATCGGGCAAAAAACGGCGCAACGCTTGGCGTTTTATCTGCTTCGCGCGGCTCCAGAGGATGCGCTGGGACTTGCCGATGCGATTCGCGACGCGAAGGAGAAAGTACGTTCGTGCTCAGTTTGCCACAACATCACGGATGCGGATCCCTGCCTCTACTGCACGGGAGCGCATCGCAACAAGAAGATCATTTGCGTAGTCGAAGAAGCTCACAACATTCTGGCGATTGAGAAGACGCGCACGTACCCCGGGATGTACCACGTGCTGGGCGGTTCGCTTTCGCCTCTCTCCGGACGCGGGCCGGAGCAGTTGCATATCAAGACACTGATTGAACGGCTCAAAGGCGGCACAGTGGAGGAGATTATCATCGCCACCAATCCTACGGCGGAGGGCGAAGCTACGGCGGTGTATCTTTCGAAGCTTCTCAAGCCTCTTGGAGTGCGCGTGACGCGCATCGGCGTGGGCATTCCAGTGGGCGCCGACCTGGAGTATGCCGACGAAGTGACCATGCTCAAGGCCATGGAAGGGCGTCGCGAACTATAGGGCCACCTCAGAGGGCGGGGATCTGCGCCAAGCCCCCGCGCTCAATTCTCAAACCAATGACCAATTAGTGCTAAAACTTTCAGTACTCCTAGCCCCCTCTAGCCAAGTTCTGCATTTCGGTATAGAGTTTCATTTCCGCGCTGGTTGTCCCCGATGATAGAGCGGCGGCCACGAATTGGCCGACAGGAGGTGCGCTATGCCTAGTTTGGCGCACTATATGACGCAGTACGACCACGAGCACACGTCCGCATGGAACAAATTGCTTCATGGCGCCGGCATCCCGATGATCTTTGCTGGGATTATTATTTTGATTCTGACAAAGTGGATTTGGGGCGCAGGATTTTTTCTGGGTGGTTGGGTGCTGCTGTTTCTGGGACACCGGATTGAAGGAAATAGGCCGGCGTTTTTTCAGGGAGCCGTATATCTGCTGGTAGGCCCAATTTGGATCGCTAAAGAGGCATGGTCGTTCCTTAGTGGAACGCGTAGCTCATCGGTTGCTGATGCGGGAACGGCAACCGAGCACTCCAAGAAATTGTAAGCGGGATAATTTGCAGAATTTAGGCACGCGGAACGGCGACGGTCACTATGGATGAACTTGGCCCCAATTTAGCCGATGGAACTACCGAGATGGTATCTGAAGGCATAGTGAATGCCAGCGCGGAGTTGCGGAAGCGCCGGAGCACGCGAATCGTGCAGGCGGTGCCTCTGCTGGTGACGGGTGTCGACGCGCTAGGCCGTCCGTTCACGGAACGCACCTCGACACTGATCATCAATTGCCACGGCTGCCGCTATCAGTCCAAACATTATGTGCTGAAGAATATGTGGGTCAGCTTGGAGATTCCGCATCCGGAGACAGGGCACGCGCCAAGGCACGTACGGGGCCGGGTGGCGTGGATTCAGCGGCCGCGGACGGTGCGCCAGCTTTTTCAGGTGGCGCTGGAGATGGAAGTCCCTGGAAACGCCTGGGGCATAGGGTTTGCGCCGGACGATTGGTTTGCGTTTGCGGATGAAGGCCAGAATCCTGCTTCCGGGGAAGCTCCACCGGAAACAGCGCAAGCACCTTCGGCCGCAGCTGGCACGGAAATTCATCTACCGCTGAACGAGCCGGATCTGCCGACGGCGAGCGGCCCGGATAATTTGCGAGTGTTCCCTTCGCCAGGGAGCGCGACGGATGCATCGCTGCAGATAGCGCGTCAAATGACGCGGCTGCTGGGGGAGGCCAAGCAACAGATTCATGCGACGGCGAGGGATGCCGCTGTACAGGCGGTTTCCGCGGAGCGCCGGGTGGCGTTCGAACAGTGGGAACAGAAATTCGCCGCGGCGCGCCAAGAGATTGCGAATGAAGCATCGCGCGCGCTGGATAGGATTCAGCAGGAATCAGACAAGCGCAGGAAGGCGGCGCAAACCTCAGCCGTGGAAGCGCTGCAGAACGAATTGCCGAAGCGCCTGGCGCCGCAGTTCGAACAACTCACACGCGATTTGACGATGCAGCTTTCGCGTGAAAGCTCGGCGCAACGAGCCGGGCATGACCAGCAATTCGCGGGCGCGGTGGAGAAATTGCAGGGCGTTTGCCAGAAAGCGGAAGAGACTGCGGCGAAGTTGCGCGCACTGGCGGAACAATCAGAATCACAAATTGCGGCCCGTGTGGAAACTGCATCGCGCGCGATCGAAGAAGCGGCGCGGCAGCGCGAGGAATCCGCAGGCTCGCAGCGAGAATCGCTGAGCGCCGCGGCCAACGAGATCCAACAACAGGCCAGCGCGGCGCTGGCCGCGGCTCAGGGCTCCTGGCATAACCAACTGGCTGGCGAGATTGAGGCTGCGCAGGCGCGCTGGCAGAGCACCATCGAGAGTGGACTGAACGCGGCGCAGGAACGCTCGGCCGGTATTCTAAACGAACAGATGCGCGGGCTCCAGGCGCAGTTGCAGGAAGAAGGAGCACGCCAGAACTCCGCCGTGCGCGAATCGCTGGAAGCTCAAGCGAAACAGCTGGAAGCGACGCTTGCGCAAGCCAACGAATCCAGCGAAAAGCTTGCGCAGTTCGCGGCGCGCATCGAAGCCGAGCAGCAACAGGCGCTCACCGGATTCCGGTCGCAGCTCGACGATGTGCAGAGCTTGCATCGCAACGAACTGCATCGCCGTTCGGAATCCCTGTTCGAAGAGATCAACGCGCGGATCCGGGCAACTTTTGAAGAGACGAATGGTCAGACTATTTCGCGTTTGCGAGAGCAGATTGAATCCCTGGTAACGCCGCACATTACTAAAGCGGAAGAAGCCGTACACCGGCTCGCCGGAGGCCGCTCGCTTCTGGATGCAGCCATGACGCTGCAGCAAGACCGCATTCGGGCCTCCGCGGACGAGGCATTTGCCGATTCGCTGGCGCGATTTCGGGAAAACCTCGGCGGCGTGGAGCAGCTCCTGCACGAATCCGGGCAAACCATTACCGAACGGAACCTCGCCGACCTTGAAGCCAAGACGAGCGACCTGAAACATCACGCCGTCGAAGAAATGTTCAAGTCGGCCGAGTGGTATGAGAAGAAAACGCAGACGCAGCTCCAGCATTTGACCGAGAAAATGACCGAGCAGGCCACCGCGCAGCTCCGCGAGAAAGCCGGCGAGGTTTCCAGCCTGTTTGCCAGCGAACTCAATCATTCCAGTCAGAGTTTTGTGGGGCATACGCAGACACAGCTCGAGGAAGTGGTGCGGGATTCCTTCGAGCGGGCGCGCTTGCTGTATGCCGAAGCGGCGGAGACGACCTCAGCGGCGTTTACCGACGAAATCCAGCGTACAGCGCGGCAGGAATTGGACGGCTTTGGCGAGGAACTGCAGAAATCGGCGAGTGAAACACGCGCCCAGATGGACGCGGCTCGGGCCGAACTAGCACAGAAGGTGACGGCAGAGCAGGAAGATTTTTTGCGGCGATTCCAAGCCGGGATGAGCGGCGCGGTGGAGGCCGGGGTGGCAGAAGCGCAGCAGAAAGTGCAGGCCGGATTTGGGCCGCTGCTGGACTCCTGGAAAGCAATTACGGACGCGCACCAGACGGAGATGCGCGGCGCTTATTCGCAAATGAGCGATCAAGCGACGGAACATTATCGCGGGCGGCTGGAAAATGTATCGAATTCATGGATGGTCGCTACGGTGACGACGCTGGATCATCAGTCACGCGAAGTGATTGCGAAGATTGCCAGCAGCGCAGAAGACCGGCTGCGCGAGACGTGCGCGCAGGTATTTGCGGGGATTGGCGATACGCTGCGCGAACGGCTGCAGCAGATCGCTACCAGTTTGAAGACACCGCCAGAGCCACAAGCCCGTTAGGG
>JBGOTL010000148.1:0-7862 GCA_041476465.1 Candidatus Acidiferrum sp.
CCCTCGTTCATGGGACGCTGGAACGCTTTGCGGCCGCTGATCAGTCCTGTTCCTCCGGCCCGTTTGTTGATCACTGCAGTCGTCACGGCATCCTCAAAATCATTTGCGCCGGATGCTCCGCCGCTATTGATTAATCCCGCGCGGCCCATGTAGCAATTCGCCACCTGATAGCGGCAAAGATCGATGGGGTGATCGCTGCAAAGTTCCGTGTAGATGCGCTTGTCGAATTTTCCGTAGCTAGAATCGCCCATATTCAGCGCCGCGTAGCCGCCGTTATTTTCCGGCAGCTTTTGCTTGATGATGTCCGCATCGATGGTCACGCCGAGGTGATTGGCCTGGCCGGTCAGGTCCGCGGAAACGTGATAGTCCTTGTCCTTCTTGAAAGCGTTGTTGCGCAGATAGCACCACAGCACGGTGGCCATGCCCAGTTGATGCGCATTCTCAAACGCCTGGCTGACTTCCACAATTTGCCGCGTGCTCTGGTCGGAACCAAAATAAATGGTCGCGCCGACGGCGGCCGCGCCCATGTCGTAGGCCTGCTGCACGGTGCCGAACATCACCTGGTCGAAGCGGTTCGGGTAGGTGAGCAATTCGTTGTGATTGATCTTCACGATAAACGGGATCCTGTGCGAATACTTGCGCGCGACGGAACCCAGCACCCCGAAGGTGGAGGCCACCGCGTTGCAGCCGCCTTCAATCGCCAGCTTGACGATATTTCCGCCATCAAAATACTCCGGGTTCTTCGCGAAGCTCGCGCCGCCGGAATGTTCGATGCCTTGATCCACCGGCAAGATCGAAAGGTAGCCGGTCTCGCTGAGCCGCCCGTGTCCGAACATGCGCTGTAGGTTGGTCAACACGCGGATATTGCGGTCGGTCGCGCTATAAACGCGGTCAACGAAGTCCGGCCCGGGCAGGTGCAGCCGCTCCTTGGAAATTTTCGGCGATTTGAACCCCAGCAGGGATTCCGTCTTTGCGCCGAGATATTGCTCAATGTTGCTTACGCTTGTCGTGGCCATGGCCTTCTCCTGGATTATTCCCGAATACCTGTGGATAGCATGCTTCCCGCGGCCGTGTCCACCAGCCACATCAGCTTTCCATCCTTCGGTTGAATCAATTGCGCCGGCAACTGCTCCGGCTCGTACGGACCTTCCAGTACCGCTTTCAGAGCGGGCGCTTTATCGGCTCGCGTGACCATGAAGATCACCCGAGCGGCTTGATTGATCGCCGCCGCCGTCAGCGTTACACGCTCCGCATACAGTTTCCCCACCCAGTTTCTCACGGCAATCCGGCCGTCTGCATGAAGAGCCTTCGTGCCGGGGAAAAGGGAAGCGGTGTGGCCCTCTTCGCCCATCCCCAGCAGCACCAGGTCGAATCGCGGAAACTCCCCGCCGGACAGCCGGAAATATTTCTTGAGCGCTTGCTCGTATTCCTGCGCGGCTTGCTCCGCGTCGGGATACTCGCCTTTGATGCGGGTTACTTGCTCAGCCTTCAACGATAATTTCGAAAACATCGCTTCCGTGGCCATGCGAAAATTGCTTTCCGGATGGTCTGGCGGCACGTGGCGCTCGTCACCGAAGAACACCTGCATCTTGTCCCAGGGTATTCGCGAACGCAGCGCTGGGTCTTCCGCCAGAAGAGCGTAGAGCGTCTTGGGGGTAGCGCCGCCTGCCAACACCAGTGTGAACGAGTTTTTTTCGTTTACGGAGCGCGCGCTGGCCTTAGCGATCTCTTCCGCCGCGCGCCGCGCGATCGCTGCGCCATCCGCCAGAATGATTATCTCTCGCTCCACGGTACTCCGTTGATGCGGTTTTCAGATTACGCCCATGCGAATCATCGATACTTCCTCGGTTGTGAATTTCTTAGTGCCCGGACTTTTTCTCGACGTGGCCTCCGAATTGATAGCGCATGGCGGAAAGCACCTTGCCCGCGAAATCATCTTCGCCGCGGGAGGTGAACCGCTGGTAAAGAGCCGCGCTGAGAACCGGCGTGGGCGTCGTGGATTCGATCGCCGCCAGAATCGTCCAGCGGCCTTCGCCGGAATCGGAAACGCGTCCCGAGAATTTTTCCAGCGTGGGCTGTTCCAGCAGGGAAATAGCCGTCAAGTCCAGCAGCCAGGATGCCACCACGCTTCCGCGCCGCCACACTTCCGTGATGTCCGCCAGATTGAAATCGTATTGATAGTGTTCGGGATTTCGCAGTGGCGTGGTTTCCGCGTCGGCTTCGCGCTTAGATTTGCCCGCGTTCGCATGCTTCAATATGTTCAGGCCCTCGGCATACGCAGCCATCAAACCGTACTCGATTCCGTTGTGCACCATCTTCACGAAATGCCCCGCGCCCGATGGCCCGCAGTGCAGGTAACCCTCTTCGGCGGTGCCGGTGGCCTTTTCGCGGCCCGGTGTGCGATCCACGTTGCCGCGTCCCGGCGCAAGTGTTTTAAAGATGGGGTCGAGATGCCGCACGATGTCGTTCTCGCCGCCAATCATCTGGCAATAGCCGCGCTCCAGGCCCCACACACCGCCGCTGGTGCCGACATCGCAGTAGTGGACGCCTTTTGCAGAAAGCTCCTTCGCGCGGCGAATGTCATCGATATAATACGAATTGCCGCCGTCAATCAGGATGTCGCCGGCTTCGAGCTTCCCGGCAAGGTCTTGCAGTGTGGAATCAACCACCGCGGCCGGGACCATCAGCCAGATGGCGCGAGGCTTCTGCAGCTTCTTCACAAAATCATCGATAGAGGCAGCGCCTGCCGCACCTTCGCCCGCAAGCTGCTTCACCGAATCCGCGCTGCGGTCATACCCGACGCACTGATGCCCGCCTTTTTGCAGGCGCCGCACCATGTTGGCGCCCATTCTCCCCAGCCCGATCATCCCCAGTTGCATGCTATGTGCTCCTCTGCGTACAGATGAGTTGTGTTTCGTTTCCTAATTCTTAAGAAAGCGCCTGCTGAATGGCCGCATTCACCTTCGCGAGATCAGCTTTCACATCCTTGCCGAGGTGCGCGCGCAGGGCGCGCCGCCCGCGCTCCGCGAGCACCGCAAAATCCCCGCGCGCTTGCGCGGCTTTAACGATACCGAACGTGTATCTTTGTTCCGGCACCGGCAAGTCCACTGCATCATCGCAAGTGATTTGCAGGAATACGCCGCTGTTTGGCCCGCCTTTGTAGGCTTGTCCGGTGGAATGCAGAAAGCGCGGGCCAAAACCCAGCACGGTTGCGACTTTTTTCGTATCGCGCACCCAGTGCCGCATCGCCTGCAGCGCTCCCTCGTTCTGCTCGTTCATGGTGATGTAGCCAAGCAGCGCGAAGTAATCATTGGCTCTGATGCGCGAGAGGTGGGTCTTCAATACATCCACGAGCGAAGAGCTCCCCTTCAGAGCCGCCGTATTTTTCTCATCGGCGTAGAGCTTGATACCTTGACCCTCGAAAAACGGAGTTTCCGGCGGCAGGTGGCCGCTCGATTCATATTCGCTGGTCAGCTTCTTGGTCGCGATTTTGCTGGCTTCCACGTCCGGCTGGTTGAACGCGTTTATTCCGATGATCGCGCCGGCCACCGCCGTCGCAATCTCCCACCGGAAAAACTCTTGTCCAAGATTGTAGATGTCCGATACGGAAATGCGCACTACCGGCTGCCCGGTCTTCTCGAGTGTATCCACCAGGGCATCTTGTTTTTTATCCGGCGCTGATTCCAGCCGCAGGTAAACAAACACACGGTCCTTACCGTAAATTTCCGGCCCCGCCAGGAACTCGCGGTCCACGGGAATAATTCCTTTGCCCAGTTTTCCGGTTGATTCCGCGATCAATTGCTCGAGCCACGCGCCCAAATCGAAAATCCCCGGTGAAGTGACGATGGTAAGCTTGTCCCGGCCTTGCTTCGCCGCCGCGCCGAGAATTGTCCCGAGGACCACTCCGGGATTCGCATCCGCGGCCTCAATTCTGCAGGCGGCGACCATCTCCCCGGTCTGGTTAAGGAATTTCGTAACGTCGATTCCCATCACCGCGGCCGGCACCATGCCAAAATTTGAAAGCGCGGAATAACGGCCGCCAATGCTTGGCACGCCCATGAAAATCTTGCGGAATTTTCCGCCCTCGGCGACCTGCTGCATCTTTGAACCGGGATCGGTAATCGCGATAAAACGATTGCCAACTTCCGCTTCGCCAACTTTTGCTCTTACGAGTTCGAAGAAGTACTGTTTGTAAATATTTGGCTCGAGCGTGCTTCCAGACTTGCTGGAAACGATGCAAATCGTGCTGGAAAGATCGACTTTCTGCTCGAGGGCCTTAATCTGGGCAGGGTCGGTCGAATCCAGAACGTGCAGCTCAGGAAACCCCGCGATCTTCCCAAACGTCATGCGCAGCACTTCCGGGCAGAGGCTTGAGCCCCCCATGCCCAGCAGCAGCGCGTGTTTGAATCCAGCCTTCTTTACGTCTTCAGCGATCTGCTTCAAGACATCGATGTGTGCGATCTGCTCTTCGGTGATTCCCAGCCAGCCGAGCCAATTGTTTTCATCCGTGCCTGTCCATATCGACGCATCGCGCTGCCATAGCCTCTGTACTTTGTTATTTTTCTTCCAGTCGCCGATGCAAGCGGCCACTGCGCCTCCAAGCAATTCCGGCAATTTGTAGGTTTGTTTGTTGACACTCACGCGCGAACCCCGGCGCTCTTGCCGGTTGCCTCCAGCAGGGTCTTGAAGGCATCGGCAAAGAGCTTGACGCCGTCCACCAGCAGCTTTTCTGTAACTTCCTTCATCGAAATTCCGGCTTTGGCGAGATCGGCCATGGTTTTCGCAGCTGCGTCAACGTTTTCGGTGAGGCTAGGGCGCAGCTTTCCATGATCACGGAAGGCATCGAAGGTTGCCGGCGGAATGGTGTCCACGGTATCCGCCCCGATCAGTTCTTCCACGTAGATCACGTCGCGATATTTTGGATTCTTCGTGCTGGTGCTGGCCCAAAGCAAGCGCTGCGTCTGCGCGCCTTTCGCGCCAAGCGCTTTCCAGCGCGGACCGCCAAAAAGTTCCTGATACTTTTTGTAGGTGAGTCTGGCGTTCGCGATGGCAATCTTCCCGCGAATGCTTTCGAGCAGAACTTTTTGACCAGGGTCCGTCGTGGCCTTGAGTTGCTCATCGATCTTACTGTCGACAAGACTGTCGATGCGGCTGACAAAAAAACTCGCGACGCTGGCAATGTGGCTTATGTCCTGACCCTTGGCAGCGCGTGCTTCCAGTGCGGCGAGAAACGCTTCGGCGACTCGCTCGTAGGCGGACTGCGCGAAAAGCAGCGTGATATTGATATTCAGGCCGTCTTCGAGAAGCTGTCGAATGGCGGGAATTCCTTCGGGAGTGGCGGGAACCTTGATCATGACATTCGGCCGATCCACGGCTTTCCAGAGGCGGCGCGCTTCCTCGATGGTGTTCTTGGTGTCGTTGGCAAGATACGGGGAGACTTCCAGGCTGACGTAACCATCGCGGCGCTTCGAATCTTTGTAGACCTGCTGAAAAATGTCGCACGCGTCCTGAACATCGCGGATGGCGATCTTCTCAAACAGGCCCTTGGCATCAAGCTTTTTTGCGTCAGACGATGCCAGAATGTCGCCGTAGAGATTGCTGCCGGTGATGGCCTTCTCAAAAATGGCTGGATTCGAAGTCATCCCGCGCAGGCCGTCGTTTTCAATATATTTCTTCAACTCACCGCTGGTGAGCAGGTCCCTGCGGATGTAGTCCATCCACGGCGATTGCCCGTAAGCCAGCAATCCCTTCAGCGGATTCGCTCCCTGGCCCGTGCTGATGTTTGGAAACGTCGTCGCCGTCGTCATCGTGATTCTCCTTCGCTTCGAAAAATCCTCGAAACTCCATTGTACGCCCAGGAAGCGTGGGGCGCTTCCGCCAGGAGTTTTATTAACTTCTTTCAATTTTTCGGACTAACCGCGGAACTTTGCTTCCAGCGCCTTTACTTTGTTCAGCCGCCGAACATGCCGTTCTTCGCCCGTGAACTGCGCCGCCAGATAAGCCTTCACCAAATCTGCGGCCAAATTCACCCCGATTACCCGCGACCCCAGCACGAGGACGTTGATGTCATCGTGTTCCACGCCCTGATGGGCCGAATAAGTGTCGTGGCACATTCCCGCGCGTATCCCCGGCAGTTTGTTCGCGGCCACGCTGGCCCCCACGCCGCTTCCGCAAATCAGTACTCCGCGTTCTGCTCTTCCATCCAGCACGGCGCGGCCTACCGCCTCCGCGAAGTCCGCATAATCCGAGGGATTCTCATTGAATGCTCCCACATCCAAAACGGTGTGGCCCAGCGAACGCAGCAGATCGCCCATCGCATTTTTCAGTTGAAAGCCCGCATGATCCGAGCCAATCACTACTTTCATTATCAGCTCACTTTCCCAGAACTTCTCTTGCCGCCGCGATCACGCTGTCCACTTCGAATCCGAATTTCTTTTGCAAGTCCTTTAGAGGCGCGGACGCGCCAAAGCTGCGCATGCCGATCATTTTGCCCTTCGCGCCGGTGTATCGCTCCCACCCGAACGTCGCAGCCATCTCCACGGAAACCCGCGCCGTGATGTTCGCTGGAAGCACGCTCTCCTTATAAGAGGCATCCTGGCGCTCGAAGAGTTCCCATGAAGGCATGCTCACCACGCGAGCTTTGATGCCTTCGGCGGCCAGTTTTTCGGCGGCCGAAACGCAAAGCGAGACTTCACTGCCGCTGCCCATGAGGATCACTTCGGGTTTTCCGCCCGGAGCGTCGGTCAAAACGTAAGCTCCTTTCGCCACGCCCGTTGCGGGCGCAAACTTCGTCCGATCGAACGTGGGCATTGCCTGGCGCGTCAGCACCAATGTCGAAGGCCCGTGGGTGTGTTGCAGCATGATCTTGTAAGCTTCCACCACTTCATTGGCGTCGCCCGGCCGCAGCACCAGCATGTTCGGCATCGCGCGCAGCGACGCCAGTTGCTCGATGGGCTGGTGCGTTGGCCCGTCCTCTCCCACGCCAATCGAATCGTGCGTAAAGATATAAATGGCCGGGATTTCCATCAAAGCACCCAAGCGCATGCTCGGGCGCATGTAGTCGCTGAAATTAAAAAACGTCGCGCTGAATGCCCGGAGCTTCGATATGGTCATGCCGTTCACGATCGCGCCCATGGCATGTTCGCGTACGCCGAAGTGCAGGTTGCGCCCGCGGTACTGATCCGGGTAAAAATCGCCCGCGCCGTCGAACGTCAAGTTGGTTTTGTTGGAGTGCGCCAAGTCCGCCGAGCCGCCGATGAGCCACGGAATATTCTTCGCCAGGACATTTAAAGTTTTTCCCGAGGAATCACGCGTGGCCATCCCCTTGGCGTCGGCGGGGAAGCTAGGCAAATCCTTATCCCAGCCGTCCGGCAGTTGCCCACCTTGCATTCTATGGAGCTGCTCGGCGAGCTGCGGGAACTGCTTCTTGTACTCCTCGAATTTCGCCATCCACGCTGCGCGCGCCTCGCCTCCGCGTTTCCCCCCCCCATTCTTGAACTGCTCGTAGACGCCGTCGGGAACCAGGAACTTGGCGTCTTCCGGCCAGCCGTAGTTTTTCTTTGCCAGCCGGACTTCCGCCTCGCCCAGCGGTTCGCCGTGCGCGGCCGAGGAGTCCTGTTTGTTCGGCGACCCGTATCCAATGTGGCTATCCACTACGATAAGAGTCGGCCGGTCCGTCGTCTTCAGGAAAGTCTCATACCCGCGAGCCAGCATCTCCAGGTCATTCGCGTCCGAGACTCGCGTCACGTCCCACCCATAACCCACAAAACGGGTCATCACATCTTCGCTGAAAGACCACTCCGCCGGACCGTCCAGCGTCACCCGGTTGTTGTCATAGATCCAGCAAAGATTCGATAGCTTCA
>JBGOTL010000149.1:0-7828 GCA_041476465.1 Candidatus Acidiferrum sp.
ACGGTGACACGGACGACCGCGCCGATTCCGTCACGATTGGATTTTGTTCCGACGAGCTTGATGCGCAGGCTTTTGTTGACGGGGCCGGTGGCTGGGGCTTCATTGCGAAATAAATAGATCGGGCCGCCATTTGTGGAAAGCAGCAGGTCGAGCCGCCCATCGTTGTTGATATCGGCGTAAGCCGCGCCGCGCGCCACGCGTGGCGCGGCGAATGCCTGCCCCATCGCTTTGGTTACCTCTTCAAATTTGCCTTTGCCAAGATTGCGGAACAAGTGCGGCGGCATGGCGTACTTCACGCTGGGCTGCACGCGCTGGATATCGGCATCGATGTGGCCGTTAGCGATAAAAATGTCCGGCCAGCCGTCGAGGTCGTAATCGAAAAAAAAGCAGCCGAAACCCAGCGTAAGCAGCGAGGCATGGCCAATTTCCGAGCGCGGCGCTTCATCCACAAAGAGGCCTTGGCCTTCGTTGTGATACAGCGAAAGCATCTGGTTTGCAAAATTGGTGATGAGGATGCTGGGGCTGCCGGAACGATCGTAATCCGCGGCATCCACGCCCATGCCGGCGCGGGCCACGCCATCTTCGCTGAAGGCGATTCCCGCGACCACGCCCTTCTCGGAAAACGTGCCGTTGCCGTTGTTGCGATACAGCTTGTTCGGCTGGGTGTCATTCGAAAGCAGGAGATCCGGCCAGCCGTCGTTGTCGTAATCGAGCACAGCGATGCCGAGAGTTTTTGAGGTGGGGTCGTCAAGCCCGGCCTGGTGCGTGGCATCTTCAAACGTTCCGTCGCCGCGGTTATGCCAGAGACGCACCGACGTGCCTTTGTACGATTCCGGCGTGCAGTAAGACTTGCTCTTGCCGTCGAGCGTGCAATAGAGATCGGAATCCAGCGACCACTGAACGTAATTGCCGACGACGAGGTCGAGGCGGCCATCCTTGTCGTAATCCACCCAGGCGGCGCTGGTGCTGAATTCGCGCGGACCGCCGAGGCCCGCTCTTTGCGTCACGTCGGTGAACGTGGCGTTTCCGTTGTTGTGGAACAGATGGCTTTGGCCCAGCGCGGTCACAAAAAGATCGTCGTAGCCGTCGTTGTCATAATCGCCGACGGCCACGCCCATGCCGAACATTTCCACATCCAGCCCGGCTTTGTGCGTCACATCCGTGAAGGCGCCGTCGCGATTGTTGTGATAGAGCTTCGGCGTAGTGTGTTTTTGCGGATGCCCCGGCCAGTCGATGCCATTCACAAGAAAAATATCCGGCCAGCCGTCATTGTCGTAGTCGATGAAGGCCACTCCGGGGCCCATGGTTTCCGGGAGATACTTTTTGCCGAAGGCGCCGTTGTTATGGGCAAACTTGATGCCGGATTGTTGCGCAACATCGCGAAAGGTTGCCGCGGAAGCGGGCGCCGTTTTCGTTTGCCCGGCAGCGTGGGTCGCGGAAAGCACGCACGCCAGGAGAGTGGCGAGAGTTTTGTTCAAGAATCTTAGGCCTTTCCGTCACGGCCGACGCCCAGCGCATCGGCCACTCGATTGATGTAATTAAACCACGCGGCGATGAGCGTGATCTGCAGGATGCCGCGATCGTCAAAGCCCGCGGCACGCAACTTCACATGGTCCTCCGGGCTGCACTGCGTGGCATCTTTCGTGAGTTTCACCACGTACTCCAGCATGGTTTTGTCCTGCTCGCTAATCGGAGCGGAGCGAAAATCGCGCTGCAACGCCTCCACCATCGCTTCGTTCAAAGTGACCCTGCGCAGAAACTCTGCGTGTGATTCGATTCAATAGTGGCAGCGGTTGGTGACGGAAACCACCGTGGTGATCATCTCGTGCTGGTCGCGGCGCAGCGGAAGGTCCGGCGACATCAGCGAACCAAAAGTGCTGAACGCGTGGAACAACGCGTCGGGGATCAAGGAGTGCGAGGCGACGATTCCCGCGGCTTCGCCGTTATCCACCGCCGGCGCCGGAGTGGAGTATTCCACAGGATAAAGTTTCCGCTGCTCCAGCATCGCGGCTTTCACGCGATCGTCCTCGTCCATGCGCAGCGTTTTGATCCAGGTCATCGGGCGTCACCCTTCCATAAAAATTGCGAGAGCGCAGCTTACTTTCCGCTTCCAGGCCGCGGTGTGTGTTGCGCCGCGGCTCGCGCTGCTTTCGTTTTCTTCGGTTTATCCGGTGTGAGTGCGACGGATAAATGCTCGTGCACCCCCTGGCGCTCGTTGTTGTCTTCCGGATGCGACCGGCGGTATGCGCCGGTAATGGCTTGCGCGGACTCGTCGGCCTTGAAACGCAGGTAGCGTATCTTGTGCTCGTTTGCGCGGGCGTCATCGCCGAGACCGCTGTAGCAAAGCATAAGGTTGTAGTGCGCTTGCAAATCTTCGGGATCGATCGCAAGTGTAAGGTCGAATTCCTTTACCGCCTCGGCATAACGCTTTTGAAGAAAGATAACGCGGCCCAGTTCGTTGTGCACGACGCGATCACGCGGAAACTGCAAGAGGACCATCTGTAAGTGGCGGATCGCGTCATCGTATTTGCCTTCTTCTTTCAGAACACGCGCAAAAAAGAAATTGGCCCGGGCAAGGATGGGCGTGAGCGCCAACGCTTTCTCCAGGACTTCGCGAGCTCCAACGGTATCGCCTTCCTGGACACGCACGCGGCCCATGTTCACCCAGCCATCGGGATTCTGTGGATCGATTTCGGTAATTTTCTGGAATGCCGCTTCCGCGCCTTTCAGGTCGCCTTGCAGAAAAAGCCCAATGCCGTAATCGTTCCAGCGGGTCCAATCCTCTTTGGCCAGGAGGACCTCAGGTTGAGGTCTAACCGCAGCCCGCGCAAGCACGCGGATGGTTTTGGTATCTTCGGCAACAGTGATGGTGGGCAGGTCAGGAATGGTTTTAAGATTTCCTGAAACGTGAGAGGTGTCTCCCGTGAAGGTCCATTTACTGTCGTCGTAATCCGGTGTTACGGCTGTAGGTTTTCGTTCCGGGTCCTGGACGCCGGCAAATGAAAACTGCGTGTTCCACCACATGAATTTCCGGTAGTTCAACTTGGCGCGCAACGTGATTTTCTCGCCGGAGTTCTCCGGAATATGCAAACGGTAATGCACGGTGTCCGCCGCGCCCGGCGGGATGAGGTGGACGTACATGGTGGCGCGGCTGGCCCAGGCATTTCGCTTGTTGATGGGATTGCCATGCGCGTCAATGAGCAGGGACTTATAGAAGTGCGCGCCTTTTTCGACCGGGCCTCTGCCATCGTCTTCGGTTTTCCCGCTCCAAAAGATGGTCTGGCCTTTTTCGTCAGTGGCTTGCAGTTCGAGCCACACATCGAAGGCATCCACCGTGCCTCCGGGGAAGAAGTGGCCTACCTTTCGCGTGCGAACCACCACATCAACTCTCGCGTCGTCGCCGCGATGCAGCGCGGCATTTACGCGGCCAAGCGGAGCCGAAATCGGGCGCGCTTCGCCGGCCGGACCCTTTGGCGAAGTCAGATCGGCTTCTTCGCCAACCGCAAACGTGGTGGAAAGTTCCGGGCGGGCGGCCTCGGCATTGTTCACTTCCTTTCCCGCCGGGGAAACCGCGAAGATGTCCACGCTCACCTGCTTATCCTGCAGGAATTTCTCGCTCAGCTCGAGTTGTGTTTTATCTCCATTGGCCGTTGGCACGGCGGTGTTCGCTCCCGGGAAGCGGTGCGAATGCACAAACCCGCCGGCGTTGCCGTCGTCACTGGAAGGCACGTTCGGCATGTGACAGTCCGCGCACATCATTGGGTTGGCGGGGTAATAAAAGGAGCGCGCGCCCTGGCCGGAAACTCCGCTGGCTTGCCAGTTGTCATACTCGTTCAGCCCGCGCACCCAGCGGTAGTGATTCACCGGCACGTCGAGATGCACTTTGTGGCAGGTGGAACAAAACTCCGCCGTCTGCGCGCGCATGAAGGGTTTCAGAAAGGTGCGGCGATGCGGCTCGGGATTCAGCCGCACAAGAAAATCGTGCACCGTGCGGATGACGGGATTCTCACTGGCGGCAAATGCATGCAGCTTTGGATATTCGAGGACGTAATCTCCTTGCCCCATGGTGCTCTTCACTTGCACGATGCTGTGGCACATCATGCAGCTCAAACCGGCCCGGGCTTCGGGAGTGTCAATGATCTGCTTGACCGGCGCGTCAAACTTGCCGCTGAAGAGCAACGCTGGATCATGGCACCCCGCGCACCATTTTGAGGGCTGCACGCCGGCCACGCCCTGCATATACTCGACGCTTTTGCGGTACCACTGATTGTTGAAGGAAGAGAAGTGGTGCGCGGAACTTTCCCACTGTTTGTAGATGTCCGCGTGGCAGCGTTCGCAGGCCTTGGATTGCAAAAAGTACTGCGAGGGAATGTACTTGCCGTCCGTAGTCTGCGCGGAACTCGGGAAAAACTTTCCGCGCGCTCCGTCGCCCTCGCCGTTCATTTCCGCCGGGGGCATTTTCGCATTGTTCACGACGTACGCGTTGCGCCAGGCGATTTCGCGTGTCCACCAAGCGCCAGCGGCAAGGCTGGCGGCGGCAAGAAGTAAGGTCGTGAAGCGGAGCACGCCGCGCGCCGCGCCGTTTCCCAACCAGCCGCGCGAACCCAGCCAATCTGTCGCCACGAACAAAACACCAAGAACAGAAATCAGGATGTGCGCATAGAGCCAAAATTTCAGACGATGCGGCGTACCCAAAAAAATCAGCGCCACGCCCATGGCGGTCCCGAGAACGAGGAGCATCCATCCCAGTTTGGACAGAGATGTTTCCGAGCGAAAATGCCGGATCAGAAAGGGGATCAGTAAAAGAGCAAAAAGGATTCCTAGTCCGGTGTGCAACAAGATGGCGGTTACGTAGGGAATCGTAGCTGACGGGAAACCATACAAAAATAAAGCACTTAACACCAGGAGAGGCAATGCATAGCCGCGCCAGCGATTCATCTTTCGGTATCCCCGTTTCCCAGCAAAACCGAATCTCAGCACCCTATCATAACAACCGCCGGATGGGCTTGCGCCATCTATCTGGATCATTTTTTTCTGAGGTATGGCTGCAGCAGAACGCCGTGAATGAGATAATCGCCCGCGCGACGCACTTGGGGGAGATTCCTACCTGCCATGATCGATGTAGGGTTGATTGGATTTGGGCTTGCCGGGCGTTTCTTTCATGCGCCCGTAATTCGCGCTGTGCCGGGCTTGCGGCTGGCCGCGATATTGCAGCGGTCCGGCGGTGAAGCGGCGCAAGTCTACCCGGATGTCCGCACCGTACGTAGCGTTGATGAAATGCTCTCGATCGAGCAGATTCGCCTCATCGTCATCGCCACCCCCAACGAAACGCATGTTCCGCTGGCGCAGCGCTGCCTTGCTGCAGGCCGCGATGTCATTGTGGACAAGCCTTTCACTCCCACCTTGCACGAAGCCGAAGCGCTTGTGAAATATGCGGCGGAAAGAAAACGCCTGCTCACCGTTTACCAGAATCGCCGCTGGGATGGTGATTTCCAGGCGATTCGTAAACTTGTCGCTGGCGGCTCGCTCGGCCGCATCGTGCTTTTCGAAACGAATTACGATCGCTTCCGCCCGCACCTCAAGCAGAACGCCTGGCGCGAACGCCCGGGCCCGGGCAGCGGCATTTTCCTCGA
Source organism: Candidatus Acidiferrum sp. (assembly GCA_041476465.1). GTDB lineage: Bacteria > Acidobacteriota > Terriglobia > Acidiferrales > UBA7541 > Acidiferrum. Next base: position 5,634 of record JBGOTL010000149.1, read on the forward strand.
TCTCGGCCCGCACCTAATCGATCACGCGTTCCAGCTCTTTGGTGTGCCAGAAGCGCTCACCGCGGATTTGCGAATCGAGCGAGACGCCGGCTTGGTCGACGATTCGTTCGACATCGTACTGCACTACCCGCGAGGTCTGCGCGCCGTATTGCGTTCGACCATGCTGGCCACCGTTCCGCGGCCTCGCTTCATCCTCCACGGCACGCTCGGATCTTTCCGAAAGGACCATCTCGAGCCGCTCGAACCTACGCTGCGCCGCGGTGAAGTGCCGCAGGGCGAATCCTGGGACCTCGAGCCGGAGGAAAACTGGGGTGTCGCAACGCTCGTGCAGGCAGAGCGCCTCGTTCGCCAGCCGATTCCATCCCACGGAGACTGGCGGGCTTACTACGCGGGCGTGCGCGACGCCCTACTGGGCCTTGCGCCGCCGCCGGTTTCCACTCAGGAGATGCTGGACGTCATGCGCGCCCTGGAACTCGCACAGGAAAGCAATCGTCTTCGCAAGACCGTCCCCTGGCCAACTTCGAGCGCACACTGAATGCGCACATTGCGCGAAGTTTTTGCAGTGTTCCGCGTATAATCGTTTTTCTCCCATGGAGGCAGCGCAACCGTGCCCATGAAGATTGAACTTGCTCCCTCGATTCTTTCCGCAAATTTCGGCCAGTTGGCCGGCGACGCACAAGCCGCCATCGATGGTGGCGGAACCGTCCTTCATGTCGATGTGATGGATGGCCACTTCGTGCCCAACATCACCATCGGCCCCTTGGTGGTCGCTGCCCTGCGCAAGGCCATCAAAGCTCCCCTCGATTGCCACTTGATGATTGAGAATCCGGATGATTTTATTCCGGCGTTTGCCGAAGCGGGCGCGGACTGGATCTCCGTGCACCAGGAAGCGTGTGTGCACCTGGACCGCACGCTGCACTTGATCGCATCACACGGATGCAAAGCCGGAGTGGTCATTAATCCCGCGACTCCGGTGCACACACTGGAGGAGGTGCTGGACATCGTTCACCATGTTTTAGTGATGTCCGTGAACCCGGGCTTTGGCGCCCAGAAATTTATCCCAGGTTCCTTGCGCAAGATCGAAACTCTCGCGGTGATTCGCAATGCTCGCGGCTTGAATTTCCGCATTGAAGTGGATGGAGGAGTAACCCTGGATACCGTCGGGGACATTGTGCGCGCCGGCGCGGAATTGCTAGTCGCCGGCAACGCCGTCTTCGGTCAAGGAGACATTCGCGAGAATGCCAGAAAACTCCTGCAAGTCGCTCGCTCAGCCACAGCCCAGCACGCCTGATTGGGGGAGTGAGTCAGTTTCCGATTATCCGACTTACTAGGAGTTAGCCTCACCCGATAGGACCGAGCACTACTCACTTGTTCGGTAGAAGAATCCACGTCCCTTTGGCCAGTCAACCGCAAAGAGTAAAATATCCGTCATGACATCGTTCGCAGGTTTTTCAACCACGTAAAGCTCAAACCCCGCCTTGTGAATCTTCTCTACGTCGAGATTCCCCTTAAGCACAGAGGGCCACCACGACACACCAGGGCTCGGCACGCGCTTTACCGATGGCGGTAACGCATCAACGCTCTTGAGGTTCTTTGAAGGCCTTGCGAATCGGCAGGAGGGAACTCAAAAGCACACCATTCGGTTGAAGGCGAGAGTTCATGAACCTCATGAATAGCCCGAGAACTGCCAGGGAGTATGTCGTCTGGTATCCAGCCGCGAGTTATTGCCCCGTCTTTGCCTGCGTCGGCAAGAGAGGGATAGAACGACTCATCACGGTCACCACAGCCCGCAACGAGAATAGAAATCAGACCAATACAGAGCACTGGCAACAGGAGAAACGCTTTCGACGAAATCATCCCAAGAAGGATACGCCAGTTGCGAGAGGCTGTCGCCATTTGGTCGGCAAACTCTCGATTAACGCATGAATCGGAAACTGCCCCACTACCCTGATTGTTTCTCCCTTGCAAAACAAAGCGCCGCGGCGCCGTTCGTCTATGCGACGGTTACTTCCTTGCTTAAATACACATCCTGAATGGCGTTGAGCAGCTTCACGCCCTCGTTCATGGGACGCTGGAACGCTTTGCGGCCGCTGATCAGTCCTGTTCCTCCGGCCCGTTTGTTGATCACTGCAGTCGTCACGGCATCCTCAAAATCATTTGCGCCGGATGCTCCGCCGCTATTGATTAATCCCGCG
>JBGOTL010000150.1:0-7738 GCA_041476465.1 Candidatus Acidiferrum sp.
AAAACCGGGGACGGAAAGGCAGCCTTCTTCCTCGCGGGCTTCGCCTTCGGCGTGAATGACCTCAGGATTCGCGAGGACAATTCTGGCTTCAACATTTTTTCCGGTGGTTACGTCAACCACGGCCAATTGCATGCTCAATCCGATTTGCGGGGCCGCCAGGCCCACACCTTGCGCGGCGTACATGGAAGCAAACATGTCCTCGACGAGTTCCTCGAGCTTGCCATCGAATGCTGTTACCGGTGCGCCAGGTTTCTCGAGGACGGGGTCGCCATACTTGACGACGGGATAGATTTTGCGCGCCGCGGAGGCTGTGGCCGTGGTTTCCGCGGTGGTTGCCGCGGCTTCAGAAGTCGTGGATTTGTTGGCCATAGTTGTCGAAATTCCGCCGCATCTCGGTGAGCGAATCTCCTCCAAATTTTTGCAGAAAAGCATCCGCGAGCACAAGTGCGATCATGGATTCGCCGGCTACACCACCGGCGGGAACCACGCACCAGTCCGACCGTTCGTAGGCCGCCTGAACCGCTTCTTTGGTCACCATGTTCGCGGTGCCCAGGGCCTTGCGCAGGGTGGAAATGGGTTTCAGGTATCCACGGACGACTACGTCTTCTCCATTGGTGATGCCGCCTTCCAGGCCACCCGCGCGATTGCTGCCGCGCCGGAAGCGCCGCGCGGTCTGGTCGTAGGAAATTTCGTCCTGCACTTCGCTCCCGTAGGAGCCCGCGGCGAGGATGCCCGAACCGATCTCCACGCCTTTGACAGCTTGCACGCTCATGAGCGCTTGCGCCAGCCTGCCGTCCAGCTTTTCATCCCACTGCGCGTGGCTGCCTAAACCCACGGGAACGTTGTGCGCCACGATTTCAAAAATTCCGCCAACGGTGTCGCCGGCCTTCAGCGCCGAGTCCACTTCCGCCTTCATTTTTTCCTGCACGGCCGCGTCCACGCAGCGCAGGGGCGATTCCAGATTGGCGCTTACGGCGCGAATCTCCTCCCAGGTTGCTTGGCGCTCGAGTTTCACGTGGCCCACTTGAATGGTATGGCTAGCGATCTGCGTCCCCAGTTGGCGAAGCAGGAGTTTTGCGAATGCTCCGGCGGCCACGCGGGCCGCGGTTTCCCTGGCCGAGGCCCGCTCCAGTATAAAGCGCGCGTCGTGAAAATTGAATTTTTGGGAACCCGCCAAGTCCGCATGGCCGGGGCGCGGGGCGACGAGGCTCTTGGGATCGGCCACGGCATCGTCCTGCATTTCCACGGGAAGAATCTTTTCCCAATTGGCCCAATCGCGATTCTCGATGCGAAGAGCAATGGGCGCGCCGATGGTCTCCCCGCGGCGCACGCCGGCAAAAATATCAGCGCGGTCTTTTTCAATTTTTTGGCGCCCACCGCGGCCGTAGCCAAGTTGACGGCGATGCAGTTCGTGGTTGATGAAATCGAGATCAACGGGCAGACCGGCCGGCAGCCCTGAAATAAAGGCCAGCAGTGCCTGGCCGTGCGATTCACCCGCGGTATAAAAGCGCAGCATTCCGGCTCGATCCCCTGGCGCGCATTTCCCGGCGCCATGAAAACATTCAGTTTAGCCGCCAGGCCTCTTGGCGTCCAGTTGCATGTGCGCTGGGTAGCGGGTCAGTTTCCGATTACCGCGATTGTCAGGATTGCGTCAATATCCCTCGTACAGGCGCACAAACGCAGCTACTGTTTGAGCTGCTAGATTCGCCTGACCAGCCCCTGGTCGGTCGCCTGTGTGTTGCGCACCAGCAGCAAGACCAGGATCATGCCGAGGAACGGAATGAGTCCCGCTACGATCACAATGGGATCGAAAGAATGAGTGGCCGCCGCCTGGCGCGCGTCGGAAAAGTGCCCGATCAGTTTGAAGGCAATGATGGTCCCGATCCCCGCGCCGGTTCCGCTCATGCCGCTCACCGAAGCGACTGACTCGCTGGTGTACAGGTCCGTAGGCAACACGTTTGCTATCGTCGAAAACGAAGCGTAGGAAAAGGTGGCCAAGGCGAAAAGCAGCGTAATCAGATACAGGTTCACGGTGAAGATTGTCGGGATGAGAAGCATCACGCCGAAGCCTCCAAAGACCACCATTGCTTTGCGCGCGGCGCCGAGCGACCATCCGCGCCGAATCAAATAGCCGGAAACGCCGCCACCAAAGAAATTGCCGAGGTCCGCAGCAAGGAAGGGAATCCAAACCGCAATCAGGCCACTCTGGAGCGAAATGCCTTTGGCAATCAGGTAGATCGGAAACCAGTCGGTAACGAAGAACCATACGGGATCGGTGAGACCCTTGGACACGATGACTCCCCAAGTCTGGGGCAGCTTCAAAAGATCGCGCCATCGCGGTAGCGGTTTCCCGTCGGCTTCGGATTCCGGGCGGTCGGCAAGGATCATCTGGCGCTCGGCATCGCTGATACGCGGGTGCTCCCGAGGCAGGTAATACATCCGGCGCCACGCGATCAGCCATAAAAATCCAAGCAGGCCGGGAATCACAAATGCCACGCGCCATCCCCACCGCAAGTAGATCGGCAATATAAGGAAAGGAGCGATGGCGCCCCCGACAGATGAACCGCTATCGTAGAACGCGGCCGCGAGTCCACGTTCGCGGTTCGGGAACCATTCCGAAACAGCCTTGCTTGCGCCAGGCCAATTGGCGGACTCGCCCGCTCCCAGCAGGAAGCGGAATGCCGCGAAGCTGACGATGCCGCTGGCCAGCGAGGTCAACAGCGAGACAATCGAATACCAGATAACGCTGAGGGTCAGGCCCAGCCTGGTGCCGAGGCGATCAATCTGCCGGCCGCAGACGGTTTGTCCGATGGAGTAGGCCACCCGAAAGGCAATCGCGATATTGGCGTAGTCCGTGTTGCTCCAGTGGTATTCCTGTTTGAGATAGGGAGCGAGAATGGACAGTGTTTGACGATCAATATAGTTGATCACCGTGGAGGCGAACAGAATTCCGGCAATCCACCAGCGCAATGAGGGAATTGCGCGAGGCCGAGGCGAAGCGCTTTGCCCGGTTACCGCCACAAAAACCCCGCGGCGGGCGGCGAACGATGAGCGCTAATGGAAAGCAATGCGATCACGAATTATCCGCTGGCGGCAAGTGCAACGAGCGTTGCCGGACTGAGCAAACTGGCGGATTCTCTATCGAGATAAACCGTAGCGGTGGGATGGGTGCGCAATATAGAAGCCGGCGCCATCGGACTGATTTCTCCCTCGATACACAGCTTGACCGCTTGTGCTTTCCGCGCATCGGGCACGGCGGAAATGATCTCTTTCGCCTTTAGAATCTGACGCACGGACATGGAGATGGCCTGCCGGGGAACTTCCGAAAGATCCGCGAACCATGCTTCGCCCACCTGTTGGAGGCGGCAGGCTTCATCAAGGTTGACGACGAGATAAGATTCTTCGGTCTGGAAATCGGCGGGAGGGTCATTAAAGGCGAGGTGGCCGTTCTCTCCGATACCAGCGAAAGCAATGTCAATCGGCGCCGACCTAAGGATCTCGCCGACGCGGCGGACAACCTCGCTGGGATCGCCAGTGCCGTCAAGCAAGTGATACTGCGTGATCCCGGTCTTAAGAATCAGCCGCTCAAGAAGGTACTTGCGAAAGCTGGCTGGGTGGGTGATGGGCAGCCCGACGTATTCATCGAGGTGAAACATCTCGACGCGTTGCCAATCGATGTTTTCCCCCTTGGTCAGCGCATCCAGAAAATCCAGCTGGGATGCTCCCGTTGCCACTACAATACGCGCGCGTCCGCGATCGAGGATGGCACGGCGCATACAAGCCGCCGCTTGCCCGGCAGCAGCTTCACTGAGAGAAATCCTGTTTTCAAAGACCCTTACAATCACTTCCTGATCTCCCTCTTGACCATCCGCGCGCGTGATCGCGAGTAACTGTACTGGGGACGAATGTGGGAGTCAATTCGGAGTTGTGAAGGAGAAGTCTTCCGGGGAAAATCGAGTCGGTTCCCTGATCAGCCGCAGAGCACTTGCTTGCCGGTACGGCAGGCTGCGTAGATGGCTTCCACGAGGGCCAAACTCCGGCGCCCGTCGAGTCCATCGCAGAGCGGGGTTGTGTTTGTCTGAATCGACTTAAGGAACTCCTCGAGAACGGATTGATGTCCGCGCACGTCGCTGACGACCGGCGAAAACGCGCTGGGGTTGTGGTCAGCTTGCCCGCCGTGCAGCAAATCCTCGGGCGGATTTCGCAAGTCTGCGGCGAGCAGGCGATCCTGCTCGATGATCATAGTGCCTTGGGAGCCGGTGAGTTCCAGGCGGCGAGGGTAGCCTGGATATACCGAGGTAGCGGCTTGCAGCACGCCGAGCGCCCCATTCGCAAACTGCAGGAGTGCAACCAGCGTGTCCTCCACCTCGATGGCATGCAAAGCCGCCTTGCTGCTGGCTTGGACGCTCACGACATCGCCGAACAACCACAGCATGAGATCTACCGTGTGCACCGCCTGGTTAATCAGTGCGCCCCCGCCGTCCAGGGCCCAGGTTCCCCGCCAGTGCGAGTTCACATAATAGTCCGGGGGGCGGTACCACTTCACCCGCGCATCCGCCAGAATCGGCTTTCCCAGCACTCCCGCGTCCAGCGCTTTTTTCACGCGAAGAATGTCGGGTTTGCAACGATCTTGAAAAAAAACTCCCAGCTTAACGCCCGCCTTATCGGCCTCGGAAATAAGGGCATCGGCTCGTTCGGTGGTGATGTCGATGGGCTTTTCGGTCAGGACGTGAAGCCCGCGCCGCGCTGCCGCGATGCCTTGCACAGCGTGCATCGCCGAGGGGCTGCCAATGGCTACCAGATCCATGGGTTGGTGAGCGAGAAACTGGTCGAAGTCGGAGTAAGGCTTCCCACCGTGCTCGCGGCACAAGCGGCTGACCTTCTCTGCGTTGGTTCCATAGATGGCGGCAATCTCAACACCCGGCAGGGCACGCGCGGCACGCGCATGCGTCTCGGTGATGTTTCCGCCGCCGATGAGGCCGATATATGTGGTCATTTCACCTGCTAAAATTCACTGCACACTTGAGCCTTGCCATTATCAGTGAGGGGTTACTTAGTTTCAAGGCTGCGAGCGCTCAGCGCGCGCATATCTGTGAGCAGAGGCCACGCTTTTCACCAGCTGCTCGGATGGCGCCGCAATTTTTTGCGCAATAAATAACCTCTTCACGTACAATTCAGGGCGGGAAAAACTTGGAGCAACGGCGTGCAATCTCCGTTCACAGTTGCAGGGCGGGCAGGAATGAAAGAGCAGCAAAAAAGGCTGGAGCGTTGTAAATGATGGCAATATACGAACAGTTCCGCACACTCATGGACGGAAACGAGAGGCGCAGATGAAGATCAAGGACGCTAAGGTATTTGTCTGCTCTCCCGGAAGAAATTTTGTAACCCTCAAGGTTTACACGGACGAAGGTATTTACGGGCTGGGCGATTGCACGCTGAACGGCCGCGAGCTTTCCGTAGCCACCTATCTCACGGATCATGTCGTTCCCTGCATCATCGGCCGCGACCCATTTCAGACCGAGGACATCTGGCAATATCTTTATCGCGGTGCGTATTGGCGCAAAGGGCCGGTGACCATGAGCGCGATCGCCGCCGTGGACATGGCGCTGTGGGACATTAAAGGCAAAGCGCTCAACACACCTCTATATAACCTGCTGGGTGGCAAGAGCCGCTCCGCGGTTATGGTCTATGGGCATGCCAATGGGCGCGACATCCAGGAGACCGTAGAGGAAGTCGGCAAATTTGTTGATAAAGGATATTTGGCGGTGCGCGCGCAGTCTGGCGTACCCGGCCTACCGAGCACCTATGGCGTTTCCCAAGACAAGATGTTCTACGAACCGGCGGAAAAAGGATTGCCCACGGAGAATGCGTGGTCGCCGGAGAAATACCTCAATCATGTTCCGGGATTGTTTGAAGCACTACGCGTGAAATACGGAAAGGACGTGCACCTGCTGCATGACGCCCATCACCGGCTTACGCCGATTCAGGCGGCGCGATTAGGGAAGGAACTCGAGCCCTACCATCTCTTTTGGCTGGAAGATGCGGTGACCGCGGAGCTTCAGCAAGGCTTTCGCATTATCCGCCAGCACACCACCACTCCGCTGGCGGTGGGTGAGATCTTCGATACCGTGTGGGATGCAAATATTCTGATTACCGAGCAATTGATCGATTACTTACGCATGACTGTGGTCCGCGGCGGCGGAATCACGCCCTTGAAAAAAATTGCGGCTTTTGCGGACATGTATCACATCCAGACGGGATGTCACGGCGCGACGGATCTTTCGCCTGTGACTATGGGCGCCGCGCTGCACTTCGATATCTCCGTCAATAATTTTGGAATTCAAGAGTATATGCTGCACACGAAGCAGACGGATGAAGTCTTCCCCCATGCTTACTACTTCAAAGATGGTCATTTGCATCCCGGTGACAAACCAGGACACGGAGTGGATTTTGACGAATCGCTGGCGGCAAAGTTCCCGTACGAACGTGCGTTCTTGCCTGTGAACCGCAAACTCGATGGCACGATGTGGAACTGGTAAAGTGAACCGTGACTTACGCTCCCATGAATTTGAGAACGCATGAGTAATGCAGTTCAGCTTGCGAAATATTCCATCGGAGTGGGAGACCGGTTCGCTCATCAAGCCAAAGCGCAGCTACAATCCTGCATCCAGGCGGCTAGTGAAGGAGTCCAAGTGATTCCGGTGTGGAATAAGTCCAACCGGGAACACACGATTGTGGGCTCTGACCCGCAGAGCACACGCGCAGCGGCCGATGCTGCGGTCGCCGCACTGCATTGGGAAAAGCCCTACCATGTGGACGCCGACCATATCAATATCGGTACCGTGGATCGCTTCCTCGCTGCATGCGATTTCTATACCATTGATGTTGCCGATCGTATCGGCCAAGCCGCGGCGCCGGAAGCTGTGCAGGCGTTTGTCGCACGCCATCCCGAGTTACAAAAGGAACTCCACCTACACGGCGCGGCACGCCCAATCCATTTGAATCGTGATTTCATCACCACAGTCGCCAGTACGTATCTCGCCGCCATTCAGGAAGCGGGCCGCGTCTACCGCCACATTGAAAAACAAAAAGGTAAAGCGAATTTCATCACGGAAATGTCACTGGATGAAACGGACTCTCCGCAGTCTCCCGCGGATCTCCTCATCATTCTGGTTGCCGTTGCCGATGAAGGCATCCCCATCCAAACCGTCGCGCCAAAGTTTAGCGGGCGTTTCAACAAAGGCGTCGATTACCAGGGAGATCCCGCGAAGTTTGCCGAGGAATTCTCCCTCGACGTCGCCGCCATTGCTTTTGCGGTCGGGCAGTATGCGCTGCCCGATAACCTGAAGTTGAGCGTTCATTCCGGCAGCGATAAATTCTCAATCTACAAATACATTCACCGCGCTCTCAAGCGATTCGATGCCGGAGTGCATCTAAAAACTGCCGGCACCACGTGGCTCGAAGAACTGACCGGCTTGGCCGAATCCGGCGGCGAAGGTCTGGAATGTGTGAAACAGATTTACCGCCAAGCTTACGATCATCGCCCGGAACTGAGTGCACCCTATGCCGCGGTAATCGACATTGATCCGAAAAAACTTCCCCCGCCCGGCGCCGTTGCCGCTTGGTCGCCGGCGCAATTTGTTGGGGCTCTTCGTCATGACCCGGCCTCACCTTCCTACAACACCAACTTCCGCCAGTTACTTCATATCGGCTTTAAGGTTGCGGCCCGAATGGGCGG
>JBGOTL010000151.1:0-7556 GCA_041476465.1 Candidatus Acidiferrum sp.
AGCGATCTTCGTTTCGCTCACCCACGAATAGGGCTCGTCGCCCTTGGCTAGAGGCTCAAACACCTGAACCGCTTCGAGACCTGCTTCGCGGTATACCGCTCGATACGATTCGTCGGTCCAGAGGATGTCCTCGACGGGCCTCCGATCCTGGTGATCGGTAACGACAATGCGTACGACATCTCCGCTGCGCGCAACCGCATTCTCTGGAAAGTCCTTCGTAGTGAAGGAAGCCCATTCATGCGTGTAAATCTCGGGTGACGAAACTAGATTGACGATGGTTCCAGTGGGCGCCAGCAGTCTTCGAAGGTCGCGAAAAAGCCCTGCCTTCATTCCTCCGGGAACGTTGTCAAAGGGGAACGCGCAGAGCACGAGATCGAAGGCCCCAACGGCAAATTGGTCGAGATTATCCTCTGGCACCAGGCGGTAATCACCAGAAGGATCGGTGGTCCGTGCGATACGCAGCATGTCCTCCGAGATATCGACTCCGGTCACGTAGAACCCGAGTTTCCTCAAGACCCGTGTCGACCTGCCCGTGCCACAACCGAAGTCAAGCGCTCTTAGGCCGGTTACGTGCGCGCTCAGAATCTCCGGCAAGTCGCGGAACGCGAGGTAGTAGGTGTTGGCGAACTCAAGCGTGGCATACGCGTTAGCGCGGCCGGCATCCTCGTAACAGTTGACAGAATTCACCGCTTCCTCTCATTCCTCGTTCGCACGTGCGTGAGTCGGTATGTTAGGAATTCCAGCGGGCCATGCCAAGCTCCATATTGGTCACCAACTAGCTATTGTCGTGTTCCGAACGAATGACGGCATACTCGAAAGCTAATCCAGTCCGGAAGTCCCCATCTAGTGAGTAACGGCCTAGCCAGTACTCGGCGCTACTTGTGTATCCGGCATATTTCATCTTTTGATATCTAGCTCCGCAGCCGGATTCAGAATTGTGGTAGAGTCCACGCCATGCGCATCGTGTCTCTGCTGCCCTCGGCGACGGAAATGCTCTTCGCCCTGGGCCTCGACCGGGAAATCGTGGGCGTCAGCCACGAGTGCGACTTTCCTCCCCGCGCGCGCACAAAGAGCGTGGTCATCCACTCGCGCATCCCGCACCATGCGCCGCCCGCGGAAATCGACCGCATCGTTCGCGAATTTGTGTCTCGCGGCGAAAGCCTTTATGCCGTCGACGCGGACCTGCTCGAAGAACTGGCGCCGGATCTCATCATCACGCAAGACCTGTGTCACGTCTGCGCGGCCTCGCCGGATGATCTGGCCACTGCGCTTTCGCGATTCGCGCGGCGGCCGGAAGTACTCTGCCTCAATCCCCTAGATCTTGGCGACGTCTGGCGCGACATCCTTTGGGTGGGAGAAGAGACGGGCCGCGGCCCGCGCGCCGAAGCGCTGGTGAAGCAGATTGGCGAGCGCCTCGGCACAGTTCAAAATCAGATCGCATCCCTTCCCCAAACGCCGCGCGTTGCATGCCTCGAATGGCTCCAACCCTTCTACGTTGGCGGCCACTGGGTTCCAGAGATGATTGAGCGCGCCGGCGGCGTGGACGTCTTCGGCCGCGCGCGCACGCCATCTTTTCGCGTCACCATTCAGGATGTGATCAACGAGGCCCCGGACATTTTGCTGGTCGCACCTTGCGGCTATGACGCGGAGCAGGCTCGCGACGAATACCGCACCATCACCTTCCCCGAAGAATGGGGCAGCGTTCCCGCCGTTCGTGACGCCCGAGTCTATGCGCTGAATGCGAACAGTTATTTCTCGCGCCCCGGCCCTCGCCTTGTCACCGGCATCGAAACCCTCGCCAAGCTCTTGCACCCCGCCCTGGAAGTCAGCCGCGAAGCCGAAAGTGCCATCCTGCCAATTACCGCAGGCGCGCATGCTTGCGCCGCCTCCGCCTGAGAGACCTAGTTGGTGGCTGAGTCCTATCAGCAACAATAGGGCCGGAATCGACGCTGCCATCCAGATGCCCTTTGCCGATTCACCGTTATACAGCTGACCCAGCCCCGGAAAAACGCCACTGAACACTCCAGCCAGTGGAACCCTGAGCCAGCCAGGATGGGGACGCTTTCGCTCAGAATACGCACTAAACAAAGGCAGATCGGGCTTGTGAGTGATCTCAGTTAGATTCCGCATGTTTCATTTTCCACCAGCGGTAAAATGGCAGCCCCGCAAGAATCAGCAGCAAGCCGATGGAAGACCGTCCAGGGCGCTGCAGCCAGATGCTCACCGTCAAAGCCAGAGCGCCTGCCACGAAGATTCCCGGCACCCAGGGATATCCCCAGCAACGATACGGGCGCGGCAAATCCGGTTCGGTCTTGCGCAAACGAAACAGAGCCACAACTCCCAATCCATAAAAAATCCAGCCGGCAAAAATGAACAAGTTCGTGAGTTCCTCGAATGTTCCGGTCAAGGCCATGAGGCTTGCAAGCACGCCTTGAAATATCAACGCGCGGCCCGGCGTGCGATATTTCGGGTGGATGCCGTCGGCAACCTTGAAAAAGATGCCGTCGCGGGCCATCGCATAGGGCACGCGCGCGCCGCTCAGCACCGAGGAGTTCATCGAGCCCAGCGCCGAAATCACCATCGCCACGGTAATCCATGCCGCCGCGCCGCTCCCTGCCACGTGCTGCACCACATCCGAAGCGATGTGCTGCGACGCCGCGACACTTCCGAAAGGCAATACCTTCAGGCAAGCCGCGCTGAACAGCAGATAGATGATGGCCACAAACGAAACGCCGCCAACTAATGCGCGCGGAAAATTCCGCTGCGGATTCTCAACTTCGGAGCCTACCAGATTCAAATCTTCCCATCCGTCATAGGCCCACAGCGCCGCGGCCAGCGCCGCCAGAAATGCCACCAGTAGATTGCCATTGATCGCTGCGGGCCAGATCGGATCCGGAGCGTGTGGCCCGGCCGTTGGCGCAAACAACGCCACGCCAATCACGATCACCACCGAAGTAATTTTGATGGCCGTCAGGAAAACCTGGATGGCGCCGCCGAGCCGCACGCCGAGGTAGTTCACGCCGGTCATCAGCACCAGCCAGAAAACCGCCAGCGGCTGCGCCCAGGTGAACACAAAGTCATACGGCTTGATCCAGCCCGCCAGACCGGGAATCGCGATATGCCAGGTGAACAAAGGCGTCGCAATGACCGGCAGCAGAAAGCTGAGAAATCGCATCATGCCTGCGGCGATGGACGCCATCGAAGAGGGACGCCCCACGATCGAGTGCATCCAGCCAAACAGGAATCCCCACACCGCCCCGAACCCACGCCGCAGATAAGCGTATTCACCGCCCGCTTCCGGAATCGCCGCGCCCAGCTCCGCAAACGACAGCGCGCCAAAAAGCGAAAGAATTGCGCCGACAATCCACGCCGCAAAAACAACCGAGACGCTCCGCCCTTCTCGCGCCATTTCTGCCGGCTTCAGGAAAATGCCGGTGCCGATCATGGTCCCCACGACAATCGCCGCGGAGGCCCAGGCACCGAGCCCGCGGACAAGCTCCAGCCGTTTTTCGCTCATCGGATTTGACTCGATGGGGCAGTGAAGCTCTGCACGGAGGAAATTCGGCTGACAGTGCAGCCAACGAGAAAAGTCACGGTTGCTCCGACTAAGACGTACCACGTGAAGGCGATCGGAGTAAATCGATAGACGCTGAGGACGGTGACGAGTCCTGCGAACATACCAACCAGAGCCCCGCGCGCGCTGGCGCGCCGGTCAAACGTGCCGAGCAGGAACAAGCCGAGCAAGCTGCCGAACGGCAGGGATGCGACCGTCAGACCGGTTTCCAGCAGTGGGCCCCATTTCACAAGCCCAAAGCCCATCAGCACAATTCCCCAGGCCAGAGTCATGCGCCGGGACAACTGCAGGAATTTTGCGGGATCCGCCGAGCCGCCGCGCAAACGTGAGAAATCCAACACGCTTGATGCCGCCAGCGAATTCAGCGAGCCGGCCGCGTTGGACATGGCCACCGCGAGAATCGAAGCCAGCAGCAAACCGGCCAGCCCCGGCGGCATCTCGCGCACCAGGAAAAGCGGGAGGATGCGGTCGGTCCGTTCACCCGCCGCAAGCAGCGGCGAGTGCTGCGCAAAAACGAACAGCAAAACGCCGATCAGCAGGAACACCATGAATTGCACCAGCACGATCACGCCGCTCGCCAGCAGCGCCCACCGGCTATCCCTTTCGTTACGCGCGGCCAGCAACCGTTGCACGATCGTCTGGTCCGTGCCGTGGCTCGCCATGGTGAGGAACGCCCCGCCGATCAAACCCGACCAGAATGTATATTTCGTGACCAGATGAAATGAAAAATCGAAGACTCGTAACTTGTCACCCGCCACCGCCGCCACCTGGGTCACCTCGCTCCAGCCGCCGGGAATTCGATGCAGCAGTACAAAGAACGTCACCGCACTCCCCGTCAGATAGAGCAGCAACTGCGCCACGTCCGTCCAGATGACCGCTTTCATGCCGCCCTCAAATGTGTAGAGCACCGTGAGCGCAATCACGATGACCACCGCCAGGTGCTCCGATGTGCCCAGAACAACGCTGATAACCAGTGCGATCGCCGAGACGCGTACACCTTCCGCAATCGCCCGCGTAATGAGAAAAGTCGAGGCCGCCACCGTCCGCATCTTTTCCCCAAAACGTTTTTCGATTAATGCATACGCCGTAAAATATTCGCCGCGAAAATATCCTGGAAGCAGCAGCATCACGATAAGCACGCGCCCCGCCAAATACCCAAAAACCAACTGCAGAAACGTCAGATTGCCGCCATAGGCGAGCGCCGGCGTCCCGATAATGGTCAGTGTGGATGTCTCTGTCGCAACAATCGAAAACGCAATCGCCCACCACGGCGCGGTCCTCCCGCCCAGAAAATAGTCGCGGGTGACCGCTTCGCGGCCGCCTTGCAGGACATCTTTCTGCGCGCGCCGAAACCACACGCCCAGCGCGGTTACGCTTAGCAGGTAGGTGACCACGATGACCAGATCGACGGGATGAATGCGCATGAGAAGCGCGTTGAGGATAGTGGCCCACTGCAAGTCACGTCAAGACCAGATCGAGAATGAAATTCGTGCGCGGCAGAGATGAGCGCTTGTAATACACCCATTCTTGGCGCCGCTTTTTTTGCTGAGGTGTGCACCAACCGAACATTTTCGTCATCTCCGTTCGGCGCCAGCCCGCGCTTCGCGTATGCTTTTCCCATGCAATATGTCTTGGGATTTGACGGCGGCGGCACAAAAACGGAATGTGTGCTCCTGGACGCGGCCTGCAAAGTTGTTGCCCGTAGCTATTCTGGCCCTTCGAATCCCGTGCGCGTCGGAGTCGAGGCTGCAATCCACGCAGTTGAGCAAGCAGCGAATCTGTCGCTCCAGGCGGCTCACACGGACCGTCGTGAAGTGGTTGCGCTCGGCGCAGGCCTCGGTGGGGTGGCTGCTCCAGAAATGCGAGAGCAGATG
Organism: Candidatus Acidiferrum sp.; assembly: GCA_041476465.1. Taxonomy (GTDB): domain Bacteria; phylum Acidobacteriota; class Terriglobia; order Acidiferrales; family UBA7541; genus Acidiferrum. Next base: position 5,449 of record JBGOTL010000151.1, read on the forward strand.
CGAGCAGCCCTGCAAGGTGCTTTTCCCGGAATTGCGGTCCACCTTTTTACGGATTTGGAAGCAGCCCTGGCTGCGGCTGGCGAAGGCCCCGCAGTCGTGCTTGTCGCGGGAACTGGGTCCGCCGCGATTGGCCGCGATAAAGATGGAAAAATCTTCCGCGCGGGCGGCTATGGCCCTTTGCGTAGCGACGAGGGCAGCGCGTACCATATCGGCCGCCGCGCCATTGCGCAGGCAATCAGAGAGCAGCATCAAACGGGCAGGGAATCGGCCCTGGGGAATCAGATTCTCAAGCAGCTTGGCTGTGCAGATTGGCGGGAGGTTCAAGAACGCGCCAAAATCTCTCCGGACAGCGTTTTCCCGGCGGTATTCCCGGTCCTCGCTGCCGCTGCCGACGCCGGCAACGAAGCCGCCCGCGAAATTTTGCAGGAGGCGGCTCGTGAACTATGCTCACTGGCAGCGTCCGTTGCGAGTTGCATGGGCCTTGGCAATCAATCCTTCCTCCTCGCCAAGACCGGCGGAATGATGAGCCGCTCGGTTTTTTTCGATGCGCAGCTCGACGAAGTGTTGCACCAGGCCTTGCCGCAAGCGCGCTTGGAAGCCTTGCGAATGTCTCCAGCGGAAGCTGCCGCCCGCGCGGCGGGGTACTAAACAAGTGTCCGCCAGCGAATCAGCTCGTGAGCGCGCCCGCATCGCCACCGATGAAGAACTCGCCGCGCTGATTCATCATCCTGGGCCAGATGTGCTCCTCGTCCTCCTCGACAATCCTGCGCTCGATGAAACCCAGCTTTGCATGTTGCTGTCGAGGAAAGATCTGCCCGTGGAAATTCTGGAAGAAGTCGGTCGCCGCAAGCCAATGCTAAAGAATTATCCTGTCAAGCGCGTTCTGGCGTTTCATCCGCGTACCCCGCGCTTGCTCGGCTTGCGCATGCTGCGCGAACTTTATCTCATGGACCTTGTGCAGCTCGCGCTTCTCCCCGGTGTCTCCGCCGAACTCAAGCGCAACGCTGAGGAGCAGTTGGTATCGCGGCTTCCGCAACTTCCGCTGGGCCAGAAGATCACGCTGGCGCGGCGCGGCCCGGCGCGGGTGGCCGGCGCTTTGCTGGCTGAAGGCCACACGCACGTCCTTGGCGTAGCCCTTGAAAATACGCATCTCACGGAAGCGCAAGTCCTGAAGGCCCTCGCCCGGGAGAAACTTTCGCCGCAAGTCATTCGCGCTGTGGCGCAACATCGCAAGTGGTCCTGCACCTACAACGTGCGCCTCGCGCTCGTTCGCAATCCCTCCTCTCCACTCTCGATCATCCTCGCGTTTCTGCCGGAACTCGCGGTCTCCGATCTTCGCGAACTCGCTTCGCCCGGAATTGTTCCGGAAAGCCTTCGCAAGTATCTCCAGGCGGAAATCCAGCGCCGTATGCGCGCTAGCGAAGAATCGGCCCGGCGTCATAAAGCCCTTGATCCAAGCTCTTGATCCGCCGGACGAATCTCGTCGCGGCTAAATTCCTCCTGCTTCGTCTAACTCCAAAGTTCCGCTGTATTGTGTCTTTCCCGTCAACTTGTTCGGGATTGTCGGGAACAAAACATTTAATTTCGGCGTCGTATCTGTTGCGTGCGGAGTAGGCGTATGCTCGGGGCTGGAGTGCGGCGAGATCGACCTGGCGCCGCTTCGTGGGAACAAAGGCAGGGGAATTGACCAGGTCCTTGGGCGACGACGACAACGCGGCTCGGCGGCTCGATCGCCGCTGGGCTCCACGCTACTCTTTCCGCGCCGACCTCGAGATCGAATGGGGTTCGGCCGTGCTGCGCGGCCGCACGCGCGATATCAGCTCCAACGGCATGTTTATCGAAGCCGCTGATACCCTTTGGGTGGGTGCGGGTTTTCGCGCGCGGCTCGCTCTCGACCATCCAGTGCTTGTGGATTGTTTTGTGAAACGCATCGAGCCCGGCTGTGGCATGGGTGTGGCCGTAACCGTTACCGAAAACCATGGTCTAAAACATTTCCACGACCTGCTTGCTTCACTCTCCGGCGCAAACGCTTGACTCCGCCGTATACTAAGAACGTCGGCCGCTTTGCGGTCGCCAAAAACGTCGGCCGCTTTGCGGTCGCCAAAAAC